>NZ_RZQE01000370.1:0-5985 GCF_004022955.1 Mesorhizobium sp. M7A.F.Ca.US.002.01.1.1
GGCCCAATGGCGATTTCCTGCGCGCTGCGTTCATAGCCGAGGGTATCGAGACACTGACGCCGCCATCGCCCGTGATGGACAGCGGCAACTGCGTCGCCATGATTTCGAGCGACGCCGAACGCACCTTCGTGTCGTGGCCTGGTGCGGAGAGCGTTCTCAGCCTCGACATGATGGCGCCGGTCGCGGTGGCACCGGGTGACTGGGTGTTCACCTCCGGCTACACGCTGAGCTACCCCAAGAGTCGCGATGCGCTCACTGATTGGATCGAGGCGCTGCCGACAGGTATTCCCTTCGTCTTCGACCCGACGCCGGTCATCACGGACATTCCGCGTCCCATCCTGTCGCGGGTGCTTGCCCGCACCACATGGCTGAGCTGCAACACGACGGAAGCCGCCGAGATTGCCGGCCCAGGCGATGTCGAGGGCCTCGCGGTACGGCTGCTGGGCGACCACTGCCCGAAAGCAGCGGGCGTGGTCATCCGCTCCGGGGCAAAGGGTTGCCATATCAGGTTGGCCGACGGCACGGCGCAGACCGTTGCCGGCTTCAAGGTCACCGCCATCGACACCAATGGCGCCGGCGACACCCATATCGGTGCTTTCGTCAGCGCGCTGGCGCGCGGCATCCCGCCCTTCGAGGCAGCGCGCTATGCCAATGCGGCAGCGGCCATATCGGTCACCCGCCATGGCGGCTCGTCGGCGCCGACCGACCACCAAATCCAGACATTCCTGAGCCATGCCGCCGATCCGTCGGGAGCAGGCCGGACACAGAAGGCCAATGCATAACAGCTGGAAAGCCTGACAAGCCCGGGAACCGGGCAAACCCACAGAGAGGAACCAACCATGCGCATGCCCGACTTGACTGCTCTGCTGACGGCGACTGCCGTCTTTACCTCCGCACTCGCGTTCGCCGCCAAGGCTGACGAAGTGCATGTGCTCAACTGGAAGGGATACGGCGCCGACGAACCATGGGCGGTGGAGGCTTTCGAAAAAGCGACCGGCAACAAGGTCGTCAACGACTTCTTCAATTCCGAACAGGAAATGCTGACCAAGATCCGGACCAATCCCGGTCTCTACGACGTGGTCATGATCAATGCCGCCTTCAACGACCAGGCGATGGACGGCAAACTGATCCAGCCGATCGACGTCTCCAAATTGCCGAACTACGCCGACATCAGCAAGGACAAGGCGGGATCGCCGATGCTCGTCCATGACGGCAAGGTCTATGGCGTGCCGTGGGTGTGGGGCCTCACCGCGCTCGCGATCAACGACAAATCCTTCGACAAGCCGCCGACGAGCATCGCCGAGATGTGGGATGCCGCCCATAAGGGCCGCGTCGTCATTCGCGACGATGCCGTCGAAGCGGTGCAGTTCGGCGCCATCGCAACGGGCCAGAACATCAACGACATCAAGGATATGGATGCGGTCAAGGCGAAGCTCACCTCGCTGATGCCGCAGATCAAGACCTTCTGGAGTTCGGAGAACGACTGGAACCAGATGGTCGCCTCCAACCAGATCGACATCGGCACCTACTGGAGCGGCTCGGCCGATCGCGCCAAGACGCATTTCAAATTGCCGGTCTCTCTGGTCGTGCCGCAGGAGGGTGCCGTCGCCTGGCTCGACGCGTTTTCCATTCCGGTCGGCGCCAAGAACGTCGCCGGCGCCGAGGCTTTCATCAACTACATGATCGACCCGAAATTCTACGTCGAATGGGTCACCAAGGTCGGTGCTCCTGTCTCCGCCAACACCAAGGCGGTGGAAGCGCTGCCCGAGGATGCCTTCAACCGCAAGGTCATGGGCGACCCCGAGGTGGCCAAACGCATCCAGTTCCAGGCGCCGATCACCGATGCCCAGCGCGAAGCCTATCTGGCGCTGTGGCAGCAGTTGAAGGTCGACGTGAAATAGAGCCAACATCCCGGCCAGCCGGCGGTTCGCGCCGGCTGGCGTTTCAATCCTGGGGGAGGGTATCATGGCAGCTGCGACAGCGTCGCGAAGCGGGCTGAGATCGGCATTGCCGCTGCTGGCGCCAGCCTATCTCTGGCTGACGGTGGCGATCTTCCTGCCGCTCTCGGCCATGGTCTTTTTCTCGTTCATGACCGAGCTGCCGCTGTCGGGAAAGCCGTGGACATTCACCCTTGGCAACTATGCCACCTTCTTCTCGCAAAGCCTCTATCTGACACTGCTGCTGGCCTCGCTGCGGCTTGGCCTCGAAGTGACGCTGTGGTGCGTCGTCATCGGCTATCCCGCCGCTTACGTGCTCGCCAAAGTGCTGAAGGGGCGCAGCCGCGAGGCGATCTTCCTGCTCGTCATCTTGCCGTTCTGGTCGAACGGGCTGGTGCGCATCTTTTCCTGGGCGATGGTTTTGCGCGAGGGCGGCATTCTCGACACCGCGCTCAACGCCGTGCTGCCGTTCAAGATCAACATCGACCTGATGTATTCCTATCCAGCCGTCATCATCGGGCTGGTGCATTCCTACGTGCCTTACATGGTGCTGACCTGCTATCTCACGCTGCAGGCGATCGATGACTCCCTGATTGAGGCCGGGCGTTCGCTTGGCGCTTCACGGCTACAGGTGCTGAAGCGGGTGATCATCCCGCTGTCGATGCCCGGATTGGTCGCGGGTGCGGCCCTGATCTTCGTCCCCGTCGTCGGCTCGTTCATGGAGCCGCGCATCCTCGGCGGTCGCACCGGCACCTTCTACGGCACGGTCATCGAGGACCAGTTCGTCGCCGTGTTCAACTGGCCGCTCGGTGCCGCGCTTTCCTTCATCCTGCTGGCCGTGGTGCTGGTCATCCTGGCGGTGGCGTCGCCGGTGCTGCGGAGGGCCGCGTGATGGCGACGACCCCCGTCCTCGAATGGCTTGGCCGCTTCTACATCGGTCTGCTGCTCGCCTTCCTCTATCTGCCGATCATCATCATGGCGCTGATGTCGTTCAACGTCTCGCCCTTCTACCAATTGCCGTTCGAATGGACGACCGAATGGTACGCTTCGCTGTGGCAGAACGACCAGCTGATCGCCGCCACCTGGAACAGCGTCGAGATCGCCGTCATCACCACCGTCATCTGTGTCGTGCTCGGCTCGGCGGCATCGCTGGCGCTCTATCGCTATGAGTTTCGCGGCAAGAAATTCCTGCAGGCGCTGTTGTTTCCGCCGATCGCCATTCCGTGGCTGATCACCGGCACGGCGATGCTGATCTTCTTTTTCGGCGTCGGCATCGGTCGCGGGCTGCATGCGATCCTGCTTGGCCATGTCGCACTGGCGCTGCCCTATGTCATCGTCGTCGTCTCGGCCCGGCTGCAGACCTTCGCGCCGGAGCTGGAAGAGGCGGCACGCTCGCTCGGCGCCAACCAGTGGCAGGTAACGAGGCGCGTCACGCTGCCTTGGATCATGCCAGGCGTCATTGCCGGAGGGCTGTTTGCGTTTGCAGTGTCGTTCGACCAGTTCGTGGTGTCCTATTTCCTGGCGACGCCTGGGCAGACGACGCTGCCGGTGGAAATCTACGCCGCGATCCGCAAAGGATTCACGCCCGAGATCAATGCGGTCTCGACGATCATCATTGTCGTGTCGATGGCGCTGATGCTGCTCACGGCGCGGTTCTTCAAATTCGGCGGAGAGAAATAATGGCCGGCGTGCAGGTATCTGATGTCTCGCGCAGTTTCGGCGCACACAAGGCGCTGGACAATGTCTCCATCGATTTCGCCGATGGCGGATTCTACGCGCTGCTGGGGCCGTCGGGCAGCGGCAAGACCACGCTGCTGCGCCAGATTGCCGGTTTCGATTTTCCCGATTCGGGCCGCATCACCATCGGCGGCGAGAGCGTCGAGCGGGTGCCGGTCGAAAAGCGGCGCATCGGCATGGTGTTCCAGAACTATGCGCTGTTTCCCAATATGAGCGTCGCCGACAATGTCGCCTTCGGCCTGTCGGTGCGCGGCGAGGCCAAGGCGGTGATTGCAACGGAGGTGCAGCGCGCGCTCGATCTGGTGCAGCTCGGCAAGCTTGGTGGCCGCCGGCCGCACCAACTCTCCGGCGGGCAGCGGCAGCGTGTGGCTCTCGCCCGCGCTATCGTCACCAAGCCGCGCGTGCTGCTGCTCGACGAGCCGCTCGGCGCGCTCGACAAGGCGCTGCGCGTCGATATGCAGATCGAGCTCAAGCGCATCCAGCGCGAGATCGGCATCACCACCATCTTCGTCACGCACGACCAGGAAGAAGCGCTGACGATGAGCGACCGCATCGGCATATTGCGCGACGGCAGGCTGGTGCAGGAGGGGCCGCCGGAGGAGATCTATGACAGGCCGAAGAGCGAGTTCGCCGCCACCTTCCTCGGCGACGCCAACATTTTTCGCGGCGACAGCACGGGCGATGGCATCAGGCTTGCGGACGGAACGGCGATTGCCGCTGGTGTGGGTGCCAAGCTTGCCGCCGGCGCCAGGGCGAGCTGCGCCGTGCGGCCCGAACGCATCCGCATCGCCAGGGATGCCGGAGCACCGGATGGCAACGCCAACATGCTCAAGGGACAGGTTTCCAAGCGCATCTTCGCCGGTAGCAACAGCACCTATTTCGTCGAGCGTGCTGGTCAGACGTTGAAAGTGATTGTGCAGAATACCGGCATGGAACGGCTGGCAGAAGGTCAGGATGTCGTGCTGCGCTGGTCGCCTGAAAGCACGGTGTTGATCGCGGCGAACTGATCCTCACCGGGTCTTGCCAGACCGTCCGCAATCAGGGACAGCATAGACGGGCACGACCCGGAGCATACCGATGACCCTGGAACTGACTGCACGCGACCGATCCATGCTCGACGGCGAGCATGGCCTGTCAGCGGCTGCTGCCATGAAAATCCTGGTCGCCTTTTCCAACGCGATCGGCGCGGGCAGCCTGCTCGACATTGCCGGCGCCCATATCGACGGCTGTCTCTACCACGGCAAGGCCGGTCTCGACTTCGTCGAGCGGCTGGTCGAAGGCGGTGGCCGCGTGCAGGTGCCGACGACGCTCAATGTCGGTTCGTTCGATCTCATCCATCCCGGCATGGTGAAAATGCCGGCGGCGGAAGAGGTGCCGGCGCGCCGGCTGATGAAAGCGCATCTGGAGCTCGGCTGCCAGGCGACTTTCACTTGCGCGCCTTACCAGACGCGGTTCCGGCCAAGCTTTGGCCAACAGATCGCCTGGGGGGAATCCAACGCCATCGTCTTTGCCAATTCGGTGATCGGCGCGCGCACCAACCGCTATGGCGATTTCATCGATCTGTGCTGCGCCATGACCGGACGTGCGCCGGCCTGGGGGCTGCATCTGAGCGAGAACCGGCGCGGCCGGATCTTGTTCGAACTGGCCTTTGCCGACCCCGAGCCGAGCGACAGCCTGTTCGTCGGCATCGGACTTGTCATCGGGCAGGCGAGCGGCGACCGCATTCCGGTGATTGCCGGCCTGCCGCAACCGCGCGACGAGGATCAGCTGAAGGCGCTGGGGGCGGCGGCGGCAACGACCGGTGCTGTGGCGCTGTTCCATGCGGTCGGCATCACGCCGGAAGCGATGACGCTCGATGAGGCGTTCCAGGGTCATGCGCCTGACGAGACGATCCGCATTACCCGTGCCGATATCGACCATGCGCTGGCCAGGCTATCGAGCGTGCCGGATGGCGCGCCGCTGGCGGCCGTGTCGCTCGGCACGCCGCATTTTTCGCATGAGGAATGGATGCGACTGTTGCCGTTGCTGCGCGAGGCAGCACCGGGTAGGCGCATTCCGATCTATGTCAACACCGGCCGCGCGACGCTGACGCGATTGCAGGAGGAGGGCGCGCTGGCCGGTATGGAGGCGTTCGGCCTGATCCCGGTCGCCGATACCTGCACCTATGTCACATCGATCCTGGAACGCCTCGATGGCGTGGTGATGACCAATTCCGGCAAATGGGCGCACTACGCACCCGGCAATATCGGTGTGTCCGTCGCCTTCGCCGAGATGCGGGATTGCATCCGCTCTGCTGCGGCCGGGCATGTTG
>NZ_RZQE01000371.1:0-5955 GCF_004022955.1 Mesorhizobium sp. M7A.F.Ca.US.002.01.1.1
GAGTAGGGGAGTAGGGAAGTAGGGAAGTAGGGAAGTAGGGTTGAATGTTCTGTTGCGGTCCGCGCCAAATTCTACTGACTACTGACTAACCCATCCACCACAAGAACGGTCGCCATGAACGACGCCGCCAAGAGGTCACTGCCCGAAGAGGTCACCACCACGAGCGAAGTGGCGGCTGGGGCCATCCTCACCATCGATCTCGGTGCAATCCGTGAAAACTACCGCCGGCTGAAGACGCGGTTGGGCGATGTTGCCTGCGCTGGTGTGCTCAAGGCGGACGGCTACGGCCTTGGCGCCGGCCAGGTCGGGGCGGCACTGCTGCGCGAAGGCTGCGATATCTTCTTCGTTGCGCTTCTGGGCGAAGGCGTCGCCCTGCGCCGCTCGCTTGGGGCCGGCCCTGCCATTTTCGTGTTGAACGGCATTCCGCCCGGTGCCGAGCCGGACGCTGTGGCAGCAAACCTTTGCGCTGTTATCAACAGCCACGAGCAACTGGCAGCCTGGCGTGCTGCGGCCCGCCGCGCCGGCCGAAAACTGCCGGCCGCGGTCCAGGTTGACAGCGGCATGTCGCGGCTCGGCATGGCGCCTCGGGATGTGGATCGCGTTGCCGCCGATCCGCAGGCCTTCGACGGCATCGACATCAGGTTCGTGATGAGCCATCTGGCCTGCGCCGACGAGCCGGAGCATCCGGCCAATGAGAAGCAGCGGTCGGTGTTCGAGCGGCTGCGCGCAATGTTGCCGAAGGCGCCGGCGTCGCTGGCCAATTCCTCCGGCATCTTTCTTGGGCCGTCCTTTCACTACGATCTCGCCCGCCCCGGTGCCGCCCTCTACGGCATCAATCCGACGCCGCCAAAGTCCAATCCGATGCTGCCGGTGGTGCGGCTGCAGGCAAAGGTGGCACAGACGCGCAGCGTCGAAAAGGGCGCCGGCGTCGGCTATGGCCACAGCTATCATGCGCAAGGCCCGCTCAGGCTGGCGACGATTTCGTTCGGCTACGCTGATGGCTGGCAACGCCGCGCCGCGTCCGCCGCCTGGTTCGAGGGCGTGCGGCTACCTTTCGTCGGGCGGGTGTCGATGGATTCGATCATTCTCGACATTTCCGCCCTGCCGGGCGGCAGGCTGCGCGAGGGTGATCTGGTCGAACTGCTCGGTCCCTCGCAAAGCGTCGATGACGCCGCCGGCCATGCCGGCACCATCGGCTACGAGATCCTGACCAGCCTCGGCCCGCGCTTCCACCGGCGCTATGTCGGCGGTTGAGCGGTTTGGCCGCGCTTGACAAGCGGACGCCTGTCGGCAAGGCTCCATGCATGAGCAACCCAGCTTATATCAGAACCTTGTTCAGGGTCTGCCCGATCGCGGGATCGTAGCCCCGGCGCGGTCGCCTTTTGGCGTCCGTCCGAACCGGGGCATTTCTACCTGACATTATCATTCCCGAGCCAGACAGCTTCGCGGCTGCCGGTTTTTCATCAAGCCACCGTTTGCGCGGCGGCAGGCGCGCGTCTGTTCGATGCGCCAAGTCATGAGGTTTGCCATGCAACATGCAACAGGATTGCGTCCACCGAGTCGGCTTCTGGTCACCGATGCCGACCATCTCAGGCTGACGGGCCTGGCGCGGGCGTCGCTCGACCGCGTGCCCGAGACGGCCGAAGAATTGCTTTCGGAGATGGACCGTGCCGTTGTCACGGCAGCGGCTTCCATGCCGGCCAATGTCGTGCGGATGGGCTCGGCGGTGACAATCCGCAACGATGGCGGCAACATCCAGCGCGTCACGCTGGTCTATCCCGGCGAAGCAGACATCAGTGAAAACAGGATCTCGGTGCTGACGCCGATGGGGACGGCGCTCATCGGCGCGACCGCTGGGCAGACGGTGTGCTGGAGCAGCCGTGGCGGCCGGGAACTGTCGGCGACCATCGAAGTGGTCGATACGCCGGCCTGCGGGCGGGAGGGGGCCTGATCATGGAGACGGTGATGACAGGCGCGAATTTCCAGCTGACGACAAAGGACTTCGCCGTCCTCGAAATCATGTTGGAGCGTCGGCGGGCTTTCGCGGATCCGATTGTTCCAATGCTTGAAGACAAGCTTTCCAAGGCCGAGGTCGTCGCGATCGATTCGGTCGGATCCGATATCGTGACGCTGAACAGCAGGCTGGTATTCCGTGTCGATGCCGGCCCCGCCCAGACCCGGACCCTGGTGCAGAACGAGGTGCGCGGCCCGGTCGGCTCCAGCCTGTCGATCATGACAAGGCGGGGGCTTTGCATGCTCGGCATGGCCGAGGGCCAGACTGCATGGATCGAACAGGCCGACGGCAGGCGGGAGTCGGTCCTGATCGCGACCGTGCTCTACCAGCCGGAGGCCGCGCGGCGTGCCGTTAGGGAGAAATCCCAGGCCGAGGCGCGACGGCCGCATGGGCTCACCCTCGTCTACAGCGCCGCAGCCGATTGGCGGCCCCTTGGCGAAAGGGCCGGAATGCGGCAGACAGGGGACGACGACCCCGGTCCTGCGGCGGCGTGAACAGGCAACACTGCATGATCTCGAAAATCGGCATCGATTTTCGCCGGGGATCATGCGCAAATCGGAATGCGCCGCGTCCAGGCGTCCTCAAGGGCGTGCGACGCGGCAAGGAGTGAACGATGAAGATCATGGTGCTGGGCGGCGGCGTCATCGGAGTGACCACGGCGTACTTTCTCGCCGAGGCCGGCCACGAGGTGACGGTTCTCGACCGCCAGAAAGGCCCGGCGCTGGAAACCAGCTTCGCCAATGCCGGCGAAATTTCGCCCGGCTACGCCTCGCCCTGGGCCGGCCCCGGCATTCCGCTGAAGGCGATCAAATGGCTGCTGATGAAGCATGGCCCGCTGGTGGTGCGGCCGGCCTTCGATCCGCATATGTGGACATGGCTCATCAAGATGCTGCGCAACTGCACGGCCGAGCGCTATGCGATCAACAAGGCGCGCATGGTGCCGCTGGCCGAATACAGCCGCGATACGCTCAAGGCGCTGCGCGAAGCGACCGGCATCGCCTATGACGAGCGGACCCAGGGCACGCTGCAGCTGTTCCGGACGCAAAAGCAGCTTGACGGCACCGGCGGCGATGTCGAGGTGCTGAAGAAGTATGGCGTGCCTTACGAGATCCTCGACCAGGACGGTTGCATCGCGGCTGAGCCTGGCCTTGCCGGGGTGCGCGAAAAGTTCGTCGGCGGCCTCAGGCTGCCGCACGACGAGACCGGCGACTGCAAGATGTTCACCGACAGGCTGGCCGAACTCTGTGTGGCCCGTGGCGTCAAGTTCGAGTACGACGTGACGATCTGGCGCGTCATCCGCAGCCGCAACCGCATTGCCAATCTCAGCACCAGCAAGGGCTGGAAGACCGCCGACGCCTATGTGATGGCGCTGGGCAGTTATTCGGCGGGTTTCATGCGCCGGGTGAAGCGGCCGATCCCGGTCTATCCGGTCAAAGGCTATTCGATCACCGTGCCGATCAAGGACGCCGCCGCGGCACCGGTGTCGACGGTGATGGACGAGACCTACAAGGTGGCGATCACCCGGCTTGGCGACCGCATCCGGGTTGGCGGTACGGCCGAGATTTCCGGTTTCGACCTCAGGCTGCACGAATCGCGGCGGCGCACACTGGAACACTCGGTCGGCGATCTCTTTCCTGGCGCCGGCGCGATGCGGGACGCGACGTTCTGGTGCGGGCTGCGGCCGATGACGCCGGATGGCCCGCCGCTGATCGGCCGCACCGAGCTTTCCAATCTCTATCTCAACACCGGCCACGGCACGCTCGGCTGGACCATGGCTTGCGGCTCGGGCAAGGTGCTGGCCGACATCATCTCCAACCGGGTGCCTGACATCGACGTCCGCGACCTCGCGCAGGAGCGCTATCTGCGCTAGAGAGTCAGAACGCCTGCCGGACCCAGTCCTCGTCGAAAAGCAGCCGATACGCCCACGGGATCGTCACATTGGTGGCGACCGGATTGGAGTGGGCGACATAGTCGTCATAGATCGGCTTCATCCTGGTGTAGAAGGCCGGATCGAGCACCATCATGCCGTTCTCACTGTCGTGGAAGAAGCTGCGGTTGTTGAGGTTGACCGACGAGATGGCGACCAGCCTTTCGTCGATCATCATGATCTTGGAATGCAGCACCACGTCAGGCGCCTTGAATTCGCGGATGTTGATGCGGTCGCCATATTTCTCGACGAACAGCTTGTTGAGCGCGGTGAGGAACTTGCCGCCGATATCGCCCTTGAGATCGATGCGGCCGACAATGTCGATCCTGACGCCGCGCGCGAGCGCCCGGTCAACAGCCTGGGCAAGCTTGGGCGTCAGGTTGAGATAGGGGTTGACGATCTGGATATGGTGCTGGGCGGCGTCGACCAGCTCGACGAAATAATCCTCCAGCGCATGGCCATCCTCGTAGGGCACTGAAATGAAGTGCCGCGCCGTGCCTGAGGGGCGGCCGCCGGCGGACCGGACCGGAATGGAGAAGGGGCGCGCCAGATTGGTGTCGGCGTCGCGCAGCCACACTGTCGAAAGATGCGCGGCAAGGGTCTCGACCGTGGCCGGATCGGCGAACTCGACGTCGAAGTCGCTCCAGTTCGAATAGTAGTTCAGCGAGAATCCATCGGTCTTGCCGTATTGCTCAAGGTCGGGATAGCGCGACAGATCGATCGGCTGGTGGAACAGGAAGCCGTCATGGATGTTGCGGCCGCCGATGATGGCGCGCGACCGCCGTGGATCGTCGGCAAGCGTCGCCAGCATCTTGACGTGATGGACCTTGTGCAATTGTGAAATCTGCTCGTCGATCGGCGCGCCCCGATCCGCCCGCCAGCGATATTCCTGCAGCCCGACATTGGGGAATTCGGCCGCCAGCCGATGCAGCATGGTGTCGTCCTTGTCGCGCTCCAGCACGTCGGTGACCAGGATGCGCACCTTGGTGCCGAGGGCTGCATGATGACGGATCAGCCGTTCGATGATGCGGCCGGAGAAGTCGGCCTTGAACTCCAGGGATGACAGATAGATTAGCTTCAGTTTTGGGGCCCTGGAGAAGTCGAGCGGCAGCTCCGGGTCGCCCTTGTCGATGGCGCTGTCGGACAGCGGCGCTCCCATCAGCGCCTCGACCTTGGCGTTGAAGCCATCGCGCGATTTGCGCAGCAGGCGCGGCTTTCCGATCGGCAAGGCACAGGTCTGCGACAGCCAGCGGCTGGCATAGAAGGCGCGGCTGAGCGCATCGAGGCCTGTGGGGTCGGGCGTAGGGCAGCGCTCGTAGCGACTGTCGAAAGCGGCAAGCGCCGGATCGGCCCTCTCTTCGCGTCGGATGGTGAGCGGCGCGCCGGCCGGAGCAAGGCTGGAGCGGATTCTTGTCGCGCAGCGGTTCAGGCCGTCACTTGGAAACAGGCTGACCGTATCGTCCTCGCCGGACAGGCGAAAGCGAAATGCCGTGCCGGTGGCGATGGTGCGTGAAGCGCCGCCGGCACGGATCGCCAGCGTGCCGTCGCATGTGCCCCCGATGTCGGCCGGTTGCTTGCCGGCCTGGCGCAGCACGATCTCGACGCCGCGCGCTTGCAGGCCGGAGAAATCGAAGGTCTTGGGCGCCGAAGGCTGCGCCGCTGCATCGATGTAGAGCGTCTGTCGCGACACCCGCCAGCGTCCGTCAAAATGACCCTCGCCGCTGTTGGCGTCGGCCGGCGGCAGATGCGTTTCGGCGACCGGCCCGGCCAGTTTTTGCAGCGTCCGGTAGGTCGCCTGGAAATTGCTGTTGCGGATTTCATAGCGGTCGTGGCCGAAAAGGCCGGTGCCGTTGGCTCGGTCCATGGCGCCAAGCTGATGGCGGGCGAGCAGCGCCAGGAAGCGTTTTTCGTAGTCGCTGGTGCCGGCGTCGCCGAAAAACTGCGCGGCGGCGATCCGTGGCCCAGCTGTCTCCGCGGAGAGCGCGGGTCGCGCGCAAGCGCTTTGGCCTTGCAG
>NZ_RZQE01000372.1:0-5954 GCF_004022955.1 Mesorhizobium sp. M7A.F.Ca.US.002.01.1.1
TCCTGATGGCGCTGGCCAGGGTCGAAAAACCCATGGTCTCCGGCGTCGACGGCATCGCGGTCGGCATCGGCACGACGCTCAACCTGCATTGCGACCTGACCTTCGCCACGCCACGCACCGTGTTCAGGACACCTTTCGTCGACCTTGGCCTGGTGCCTGAGGCGGGATCGAGCCTCCTGGCGCCGCGCATCCTCGGGCAGCAAGGCGCTTTCGCGCTGCTCGGCCTCGGCGAGGGCTTTTCGGCTGAACGGGCGAAGGCCGCCGGCCTGATCTACGAGGTGGTCGAGGAAGCAGCACTGGAGGCCTCGGTGCTGGCGGCCGCCGGCCAGATCGCGGCCAAGCCGCCGCAGGCGTTGAAGATCGCGCGCGACCTGATGCGCGGCTCGCGCGACGACCTCGTCGCCCGCATCGGCGAGGAAAGCGAGCATTTTCGCGAGCGCCTGAAGTCCGATGAGGCGCGCGCCGCGCTCACCGCGTTCATGACGAGAAAGAAGGCCTGAGCCTCTTCTTCAGGGATAAAGCCTCGTCTTGTCCCAGGCGCCTTTTTTGTTGCGGCTGAAGACGAGCCGGTCGTGCAGGCGGAACGGCCTGTCGTGCCAGAACTCGATTGTCGTGGGCACGATTCGGAAGCCGGACCAGTGCTTTGGCCGCGGGATCTCGCCGATCGGGTAGCGTGCCGTGTATTCGGCCACTGCCTTCTCCAGCGCAAAGCGGCTTTCCAGCGGCCGCGATTGTTTCGAGGCCCATGCGCCGATGCGGCTGCCGCGCGGCCGTGTCGCATAGTAGGCGTCGGCTTCGGCGTCGCTGACGATCTCCACCGGTCCGCGAATGCGTACCTGGCGGCGCAGTGATTTCCAATGGAAACACATCGCCGCCTTCATGCTGCCAAGAATCTCCTGGCCCTTGGCGCTCTCGAAATTCGTGTAGAAGACAAACCCGCTTTCATCGAACCCCTTGAGCAAAACCATGCGCACATCCGGCATGCCGTCGGTATCGACGGTCGCCAGAGCCACGCCGTTGGGGTCGTTCGGCTCGCTTTTCGTGGCGTCGTCCAGCCATGCGGCAAACAGGCGAAACGGCTCGGCAGCCTCGGTAAAGTCACCGCTTGTTAACTCAGTGTCACTCATAGTTTTTCTCAAATTGTCACGAAGATTCTTACAAAGCCAAGATTCTTAACGAAGCAAGGGGGAGGCTGCCGATTGTCGCTTATCGCGCAAGCTTTTGACAGCAGGCAATGGAGCGTTATCGCTTCGGCCAGCGCGAAAGCCGCGATCGTGGCGGTCGCCTTGCCGCTTGCCGCTTGTGGCGCCGGCGGCTTCAGCCTGGAAAAAGCCGAAGTCGACCGCTCGATCCTGACCAGCAGCACATCGGCCTCGGCCGCGCCGGCCAGTCTGGATCGCGACTCCGACCAGACGACGATCGGCAATGCAGTCTCCTCGGCCGACATCGAGCAGCTCGGCGGGCAGGCCGTCCCATGGGCCAATGCCGGTACCGGCTCGCGCGGTTCCATCACCGATCTGGCGGAATTGAAGGACAACGGCCAGACCTGCCGCCGCTTCAAGGCCTCGCGCGAAAGCTTTGACGGCGTTGCCATGTTCGAAGGCGAACTGTGCCTGGCCAGCGCCGGCGGCTGGCGCATGCAGGACTTCAAGGCGCTCTGATTTTCCGCGTCTGATATGCGGCTCCAGCACTGGAATTTCTTCCTATGGGAGCGCATATAAGAGGCAACCAGAGACTCAACTCTTCTCCAGGGCAGTAAGCATGCGCGACCCCTATGAGGTGCTGGGCGTTGCCAGGAACGCATCGGCCAAAGACATAAAGTCGGCGTACCGGAAACTCGCCAAAAAGCATCATCCGGACCAGAATCCGAATGATCCAAAGGCGAAGGACCGTTTTGCCGCAGCCAACCAGGCCTACGAGATCGTCGGCGACGAAAAGAATCGCGCCGCTTTCGATCGCGGCGAGATCGACGCCGACGGCAAGCCGCGATTCCAGGGCTTTGAGGGCGCTGCCGGTGGCGGCGATCCGTTTGGCGGCTTTCGCCGGCAGCAAGGTCCGGGCGGCTCGCGGTTCGAGTTCCGCTCCGGTCGACCCGGTGGCGATCCGTTCGACGGCAACAGCGACATCTTCAGCCAGATTTTTGGCGACACTTTTTCCGGCGCGCGCGGTCCCGGCATGGGCGATCGCCGCCAGCAGGCGACCGCTGCCGATCTGAACGTGACGCTCGACGTCACCATCGAGGAAGCGGCGACCGCTGAAAAGGTGACGGCGATGTTCCCCGACGGCCGCAAGGTGGCGGTCAAGCTGCCGGCCTATGTCGAGGATGGCCAGACCATCCGCCTCAAGGGTCAAGGCGAGCAGGGGCCGGGCCAGCCAGGCGACGCGCTGGTCAAGATCCATCTGCGCCGGCATCCACGCTACCGCATCGAAGGCCGCGACCTGCACGCCGATCTGCCGGTGATGCTGGCGGATGCCGTGCTCGGCGCCAAGGTGCCTGTCGAGACGCCGACCGGCAGGCTCGCGGTCAACATTCCGGCCTGGTCGAGCTCCGACAAGGTCCTGCGGCTGAAGGGCAGAGGCCTGCCGGAAAAGGCCGGCGGTCACGGCGATCTCTACGCTCATGTGCGTATCATGCTGCCGGAAGGCGGTGATAGCGCACTCGAAGCGCTGTTGCGCAGCCAAAAAGGCTGATCGGCGGCTTTTGTCCCCTGAACTGTCCGTTTTGAGCGCTTGAAGGGGCTCTGTGCCTGTGCGATAGGGCAACCCACAAAGCTGAAATCTTGCGGAGAGCGCTCACATGGCGGGTGGACAGGGCCTAATGGCCGGCAAGCGCGGCCTCATTCTTGGCGTCGCCAACAATAGGTCGATCGCTTATGGCATCGCCAAGGCCTGCGTCGATCATGGCGCCGAGATAGCGCTGACCTATCAGGGCGAGGCGTTCAAGAAGCGTGTCGAGCCGCTGGCGGCGGAACTGGGCGCCTTTGTCGCCGGCCATTGCGACGTCACCGATCCGGCGAGCCTGGATGAGGTTTTCGCCAATGTCGCCAAACATTGGGGCAAGCTTGATTTCCTCGTCCACGCCATTGCCTTCTCCGACAAGGATGAGCTGACTGGCCGCTATGTCGAGACGTCACGCGACAATTTCCTGCGCACAATGGACATTTCGGTCTATTCCTTCACCACCATCGCCAAGCGCGCCGAGGCGCTGATGACCGATGGCGGCTCACTGCTGACGCTGACCTACTACGGCGCCGAAAAGGTGATGCCGCACTACAACGTCATGGGTGTCGCCAAGGCGGCGCTCGAGGCCAGCGTGCGCTACCTGGCGGTCGATCTCGGCGCCAAGAAGATCCGCGTCAACGCCATTTCGGCTGGCCCGATCAAGACCCTTGCCGCTTCCGGCATCGGCGATTTCCGCTACATCCTGAAGTGGAACGAGTACAATTCGCCGCTGAAGCAGACGGTGACGCAGGAGGAAGTCGGCGATTCCGGCGTCTATTTCCTGTCCGATCTGTCGCGCGGCGTCACCGGTGAAGTGCACCACGTCGATTCGGGCTACCACGTCGTCGGCATGAAGGCGGTCGACGCGCCTGATATTTCGACCGTCAAGGACTAACACCCCCGCCAACCGTCGTCCGTCCCGATCCCGCACCGGAAGACCTGATGTACCCGCTGGTTTATATCGCGCGCCACGGCCAGACCGCGTGGAACGCCGAAATGCGGCTTCAGGGGCAGGCTGACACCGATCTCAATGCTCTTGGCCGCGAACAGGCGACCGGCAACGGGCTTCGGCTAGCTGCGTTGGTTCCAGATCCCTGGGAATTCGACTTCGTCGCCAGTCCGATGAAACGGACGCGCGAAACGATGCAGCGTATTCGCGCCGCGATGAAGCTGGATCCGGATGCCTATCGAACCGATCCGCGCCTCGTCGAGGTCAATTTCGGCGATTGGCAGGGATTTACCTTTCCCGAGCTGGAGACGCGGTATCCCGGAGCAAGCGGGACGCGCGCTCTGGACAAGTGGAACTTCCAGCCGCCCGGCGAAGGCGCCGAGAGCTATCAGATGCTGCTCGAACGGGTGAGGCCATGCTTCGACGCGATCGAACGCCAGACGATATGCGTGACCCATGGCGGCGTCATGCGCACCTTGTTTCGTTTCGTTCTGGGATTGGCCGAGGACGAGGCAGCGAACCTGGAAATACCGCAGGATCGCCTGCTCAAGCTCGAAGGCAAGAGTCTGGAGTGGCTTTGATGCATGTCGCCCAAAAGTGGCCCCGGTTTTGGGAGAACGACATACATAAAACAAAGACCTAAAGCGGGTCGCCTGAAATCCGTTCAGACGCGACACGCTCTAGGCCATTTCGCAGGCGGCTCGGCGAAAGCTGAACCGCAAACGCTGCATTCAATTGAGGTTGGAAGCTCTAGTTGGCTGAGCTGTCCGGCAGTTCCATGTCGGTGATGACGTTTTCGCCATTGGTCACATCGTAGGCGATGACGATGTCCATGCCCGGCTTCAGCGCGTCGAGATCGGTCTCTGCGTTCAGCTTGTAGGACTTGCCGTCATCCAGCGTCAGCGTCGCCGTGTCCTTGTCGATCTTCTTGATCAGGCCTTCGGTCTGGCCGGCGAAAGCGGCGGTGGAAAGCAGCAGCGTGGCGGCAACGGCGCTAATCAGGGTACGCATAATCGTTCCTCTTTATCATTGCACCGGCATGGCGGCGGGCTGTTCAACAGCGGATGGAGCAGAGCAGAAACCAACCGAATGTGTCAAAACTAAATCCGCCAGATCACAGTTTGACCCCTGTGAAAAACGCCAATAGAACGCAATCTTCAGCCGGCTCCGATGCCGGGCAGGGTATTTCATGTCTCACAACACGTTCGGCCACCTTTTCCGCGTCACCACCTGGGGCGAAAGCCATGGCCCGTCGCTCGGCTGCGTGGTCGACGGCTGTCCGCCCGGCATCCGCTTTACGCGCGACGAGATCCAGGCCGAACTCGACAAGCGCCGTCCGGGACAGTCACGTTTCGTGACGCAGCGTCGCGAACCAGATGAAGTGAAGGTGCTGTCAGGTTTCATCCTCGACGAGGACGGCGAGACGATGATCACCACCGGCACGCCGGTGTCGATGCTGATCGAGAATGTCGACCAGCGTTCAAAGGATTATGGCGAGATCGCCCGCCAGTACCGGCCCGGCCATGCCGACTACACCTATGACGTCAAATACGGGGTGCGCGATTATCGTGGCGGCGGCCGCTCCTCGGCCCGCGAGACGGCAGCCAGAGTGGCGGCCGGTGCCTTGGCGCGCAAGGTGGTGCCCGGCGTGGTGGTGCGCGGTGCGCTGGTGTCGATGGGCGAGAAATCCATCGATCGCGCCAACTGGAACTGGAATTTCATCGGCGATGCGGAAAATCCGTTCTTCACCCCCGATCCGGCTTCCGTTCCTGTCTTCACGCAGTATCTCGACGGCATCCGCAACGCGGGCTCCTCGGTCGGTGCGGTGATCGAGATCGTCGCCGACGGCGTTCCACCGGGCCTCGGCGCGCCGATCTATGCCAAGCTCGACCAGGACATCGCCTCCGGCCTGATGTCGATCAACGCGGTCAAAGGCGTCGAGATCGGCAACGGCTTCGAGGCCGCCCGCATCACCGGCGAGCAGAATGCCGACGAGATGCGCATCGGCAATGACGGCAAGCCGGTGTTCCTGTCCAACAATGCCGGCGGCATCCTCGGCGGCATCTCGACCGGCCAGGCAATCGTCGCCCGTTTCGCCGTCAAGCCGACCTCGTCGATCCTGACCCCGCGAAAGTCGATCGATAAGGACGGCAAGGACGTCGAGATCATGACCAAGGGCCGCCACGATCCATGCGTCGGCATCCGCGCCGTGCCGATCGGCGAGGCAATGGTTGCCTGTGCGATCGCCGATCATTATCTGCGGCATCGGGGACAGACGGGGAGG
>NZ_RZQE01000373.1:0-5936 GCF_004022955.1 Mesorhizobium sp. M7A.F.Ca.US.002.01.1.1
CTCCAAGATGGTGGTCGAGGCACTGAAAGCCGCGGATCTTCTCGCAGCCGACGGTGTTTCGGCCGAGATCGTCGATCTCCGGTCGCTGCGCCCGCTGGATGTCAACGCCATCGTCGCCTCGATCGCGAAAACGCACCATGCCGTGGTGGTCAACGAGGGCTGGCGCTTTTGCGGCTACGCCGCCGAGCTTTCGGCAACGATCATGGATCACGCCTTCGACGAGCTGGACGCGCCGGTCGCGCGCGTCACGCTGCCGGACATGCCGATCCCCTATTCCGAGCCGCTGGAAACGGCGATGCTGCCAAGTGCCGAGAAGATCCGCACCGCCGCGCTGAAGACGCTGAAGTGACGGAGGCGGCGGCGATGGCGACCCATCCGATCAGCATCGACAGCGCCGGCGGCGAATACATGGAAGCCGTGCTGGTGATCGCCTGGGCGGTGAAGCCAGGCGATCCGGTCAAGGCCGGCGATCTGGTCGTCACCGTCGAGACGGCCAAGGCCGCGACCGAAATCGAAGCCGACCGCGACGGCTGGCTGGCTGAGATCTTCTTCGCCGAGGGACAGGAAGCGCCGGTGGGCGCCGTGCTCGGCACGATCGCGGACGAGAAACCGATAGTTGGCGAGAAGCTGATCGCTGGCCAATCCGCTTCGATCGCGCCGGCCACGGCGACGGCTGCCGAAACCAATCCGCGCGATCCTGTGACCAGCGAAGCGCCTTCCTCCATCCGGCCGCCCGGCAGCCGTGCAGTCGCAAGCCCGCTGGCCCGGCGGCTTGCCGCTGCGGCCGGGCTCGACCTTGCCGCCATTGCGGGAAGCGGCCCGCGCGGGCGCATCAAGAAGCGCGACATCGATGCCACCCTAGCCGCCCTCTCCAATGAACATGACAGCGCAGGCCAGCGAACGCCGGCGACGGCCCAGACGCCATCCATTGCCGCGCCAACGCTGACCCGACAGCCGGCGCCCGTGGTCCTCATCCACGGCTTCGGGGCGGATCGCTCGGTGTGGCGGCAGGTCGTGCCCTTGCTCGGTCCGGAGATCGAGACGATCAGCCTCGACTTGCCCGGCCATGGCGTGGAAGCGGTAAGACCTGCAAGCAGCATCGAGGAGATCACCTTCCTCCTCTGCGACCAACTGGAGGAGATGGGCGTCGGCAATGCCCATCTCGTCGGCCATTCCCTGGGCGGTGCGGCGGCCCTCGCGCTCGCCCGGCTGGGCCGTCTTACGGTGCGCTCTGTGACGCTCCTTGCCCCTGGCGGGCTTGGCCCCGAGATCAATGCCGGCTTCATCGCCGGTCTTGCCCGCGCGACCACGGTGCAGGCCTTGGAGCGGTGGCTGGCGGTGATGGTCGGCGACCCCTCAGCCTTACCGACCGGCTATGCGCAGGCCGCGCTCAGACAGATGGAAAGACCGGCAATCGCGACGCGCTCGCTGCGATGGCCGAAAGCCTGTTCCCGGACGGCACGCAGGGGTTCGATCTCGCGGGCGCGCTTGCAGAGCTTGCCGTGCCGACCCGGCTCCTCTGGGGCAGGCTCGACCGCGTCATTCCGGTCGCCCATGCGGCCCGCGCGCCGGGCTTCACTGCCGTTCATCTTCTCGATGGCATCGGCCATGCACCGCAGATAGAGGCACCGGCGCTCACCGCCCGGCTGATCGCCGAGACGGTGCGAAGTGCCGGCTGAGCCGGCAAGACCATCACGCCCGCGTCAAGGGCGCCACGACAGAATGTCAGAAGGAGTGCCGATATGATCTTCGACCATCGCACCTACACCGCCCGCCCCAACAAGCTGTCGCATTTCCTCAAACTCTACGAGGACGTCGGCCTGCCGATGCAGCGGCATTATCTGGGCGAGCCCTTCGGCTTCTTCCAGACGCATATCGGCGACCTCTCGCGCACCGTGCATCTGTGGAGATATGAAAGCCTTGCCGACCGGGAGGAGCGGCGCGACCGCATGGAGGCAGACCCGGAATGGCAGGCCTACCGGCGCAAGGTGATCGAGACCGACTATCTGCTCGACATGCGCAACCAGATCCTCAAACCCGTCTCGTTCTTCAATCCGGGAAAATAAGATGGACCTGACTTTCTCGACCGAGGGGCGCAGCTGGCCGCTGCGCCTGACTGGCGATGCCGAGCGCACGCGCCGCGCGCTGCTTTCGGCCTTGCCGATGCGTCTGCAGCTGCACACGCCGAAGATCGCCGGCAGCCATATCTATTGGCATGCTCCCTTCGTCGAGGATATCGAGGGTGCTACGCATGTGCTTTCCGCGACCGCCGGCGCATTCATCTACTGGCCGGTGCGGCAGTTCCTCGAAATCACCTTCGCGCCGCTTCAGGCGGAGAATGCCGAGATCACCGTTCTCGGCCATCTCGACGCGCCGGTGGAAGGCATTGCCGAACTTGCCGCGACACTGAAACAGGACCAGGGCCGCCGCATCCTGGAAGGCACGCTTGTCCGGTCGGATGGCGGCGTGTCCGAGTCTTCGCCGCCATCGTCGCTGCCACAGGATATCATTGCCGCTCGCAAGGCGCTGTGGGTGTTCTGTCCCGCCGACATCAGCCGGGTCACCGCGTCACGCGCCATCATGCACCCGGCAGGGCCTGTCTTCACCGCGGAATCAGAAGCGCGGGTGCTGCACGAATTCCTCTGGTGGATCCGCGCCGAGCGCGGCCGGAAGGACGAATTGGTGCTGCGCCAGGCGGCAGCAATCGCGCTCGACAAGACCGCGACCCGGCTACGCGATTTCTGCCACATGGAGGAAACGCCTGCCCTGCTTTTCCGGCTCAAGGCGGCGATGGACGGCAACTATCCGTTCGGTGCGCTGATGGACGAGGCGATCCTGGCTACCGGGCGGGTCGGCGCTTGGATCGATCTTCTCATCCCGTGGAACGACCTCAACGAGGCCTTCCGCGCTGCGCTTGACGGCAGGAGGGCCGGATGATGGAAAAACTGACCATCGGCATTGTCGGTTTCGGCGTCATCGGGCAGCGCTGGACGGCTTGCTTTGCCCATGCCGGCCACGCGGTGCGCGTGTTCGACCCGACAGAGCGGCGCGAAGCGGCTTTCAACGAGGTGCTGCCTGCACTCATGGCCGACCTAGACGCGTTGAAGGGATCCTCGCCCTCGCCCGGCGAGATCCATCTTTTTCCGACGCTCGCCGAGACGCTCCAAGGCGTCGATTTCGTGCAGGAGAACGGTCCGGAAGACCTGGCCCTCAAGCGCCGGCTGCTCGCCGAGATCGAAGATCATGTCGGTGACGAGGTCGTCATCGCCTCCTCCTCCTCGGCCCTGCTGGTGTCCGACATGCAGGGCGAGTGCCGCCTGCCCGGCCGCGTCGTGCTCGGCCATCCCTTCAATCCAGCGCATCTGATGCCGCTGGTCGAGATCGTCGGCGGCAAGACATCGGATCCACAAGCGATCGCCCGCGCACGCGCCATCTATGAAGCCATCGGCAAGAAGCCGGTAACGCTCAACCGGGAGGCGACCGGCCATATCGCCTTGCGCCTGATGGGCGCCATGTGGCGCGAGGCGATCGCTCTGGTGCGAGACGGCGTCGCCTCGGTCGAGGACGTGGATCGTGCCTTCATGTATGGGCCGGGCGCGAAATGGACCCTGCAAGGTTCGTTCATCTCCAACAGCCTCAACGCCGATGGCATCGAGGACTTCCTGCGCAAATATGGCCCGACCTATCAGGCGATCTGGGACACGCTGCTCGACGCAAAGCTTGACAGCGAGACCATCCGCTCGATCACAGCTTCGACAAATGCGGCGGTAGGCGGGCGCAGCCACGAGGATCTGAAGGCCGCGCGCGAGCCTGGCCTGGTCGGCATTTTGAAAACAGTGGCCGCACACGGTGCACTCTAATCGTCACGGAGAATGGCCATGACCTATCGCACCGCCCTCGTCACCGGCGCCTCGAAAGGCATCGGCGCAGCGATCGTCGAGAGCCTGATCGCGGAAGGATTGACCGTCCATGCGCTGGCGCGCAGCCGTGGCGCGCTACAGGTCCTGCAGGAGAGGCTCGGGCCACGCGTGAAACCGCTTGTCGCCGATGTGCGCGACAACGAGGCGATCGCTTCTGCGCTCGGTGCGGCGGAAATCGATGTCCTGGTCAACAATGCCGGCGGTCTGGCGACCGTGCGCCCCCTGCACGAACAGAGCGCGGAGGAAACAGCCGAGGTGGTGGCGCTGAACCTCACCGCACCCTTGCAGCTCATCCGCATGTTGCTGCCGGGCATGATCGCGCGCAAGCGTGGCCACATCTTCAACCTGACCAGCACGGCTGCCAGCGGCGTTTTTCCCGGCACGACGACCTACGGTGCGGCCAAGGCCGGCCTTTCCCAGGCCGGTCGCATCCTGCGCTATGATCTCGCGGGCACCGGCGTGCGGCTGACCGAGATCGCCCCGGGCCGTGTGGAAACGGATTTCTATCTGAAGGCCTTCGACGGCGACCGCGAGGGCTTGCGCAAGCGCATGTACTCGCAACAGCGGCCGCTCGGCCCGGCCGACATTGCCGCCGTGCTTGCTACCGCGCTGCGGATGCCGGATCATGTCGACATCAGCGAACTGACCGTCGCGCCGAGCGAACAGGCGCCCGGCGGCCATACCTATCCGCCCGCGCCGCAACGATGAGCATGCGTGGCGTCAGCGACGCCGCGCCTCAGTCCGGCTCGGTCAATTTGTCGAGCACGGCCGTGCAGGCCTCCTCCCAGGCCGCAGGCACTCCGCGCGCCGAAAGCACCTGCAGACCCCGCTCGGTGATGCCGCCCGGTGTCACCAGCTCCTCGAGCATCTGATGCATCGGCTGGTCTTTCTCCTCAATCAGCCGCCCGGCGGCCACGAACGTCATCGCCGTCAGCCGGCGGCCAATTGCCGGATCGAGACCTCGCGCGCTCGACCATTCAGTCGTCCTGCGGATCAGATCCTGCACCCAGCCATAGATGGCGGCATTGACCGTCGCCAACTCGAAGTCCGTTTCGCTGGCCAGAGCGATCGAGGGGCCAAGCCAGTCGAGGACCGCCCGCGCCTGCTCAAGGTCGGGGAAATAGATCGTCGGACTGGCACAGATTTCGGAAGCCGTGAACGGCATGGCGCGCACCGCGCGCGCAGGCGCGACAGCAAACCGCGATAGCGCTACGCCGGCGCAAACCGAAACCATTGTTTGGTCCGTGCGCCACGGCAGGCCAGCGACCGCATCCGGCGCATGCACGGGCCGCACCGCAACAATGACGACATCGGACTGTTCGACGAGATCGCGATTGTCGATTGCCAGCCGAAAACCGTGCCGGGCGGAGAGCGCCGCCGCCTTGCCTCGCGGCGACAGCACGATCGCCGCGGGATCAAGCCCGGAACGCAAGAACCCAGCCAGCATGGACGTCGCCAGATGCCCGACCCCAAGAATGCCTACAATCATTGTTGTCCCCCGGATTTGAACCTGCTGCTTGCCATTCACACGAAGTTGGGAAAGAAAGGCGGCTCTACAAAGTGTCGACACAGCCTGCATACAAATCAGATGAGAACCGACGTGACCGAACGAGCCGAGACCAGTGCCGATAGCGACCCGTCCCTTGCCGCTGAAGCGGAGACGCGCCGCGCTGCCGATAGCAGCGAACGCGCCTACAACACCATCCGCAAGCTCCTGGTCGAATTCAAGCTGAAGCCCGGAGAGCGCATCAACGAGGTCCAGCTTTCGCGCGGCCTTGGCCTTTCGCGCACACCGATCCGCGAGGCGCTGAACCGGCTCGCCTCCGAGGGTTTCGTTTCGCTCACGCCCAATCGAGGCTTTTTCGTCAGAAGCCTCAGCACCGAGGGCCTGCTCGATCTCTACGAGTTCCGCTCGATCATCGAGTGCGCTGCTTTCAAGCTGATGTGCGAGCGCGCCGACGACAGCGAAATCGACCGGCTGCGGAGCTACTGGGAAGCGATCGTCGACGCCTACCC
>NZ_RZQE01000374.1:0-5932 GCF_004022955.1 Mesorhizobium sp. M7A.F.Ca.US.002.01.1.1
ACATAGGGCAGCTTGACCGCCCGCTTCATCTTGTAGGCGCGTTGGCCAACCAGAAAGAGACGCGATATGTGGGTCTCAATATCCTCAACAGGCCCGGTCGCGCCATAGGAGGAAGGATCAAGCAGGAAAGCGGCTGTGGCTTGCTGGTCTTCAACGATCATGGCCGGCCTCCCTAATTTGTCCTGTGAAATGCGTTTCCGCGATCTGCGCTCATTGCTGCAATGTCTGGACATAACCTGCCAATTCATGGATGCGTTCCCTGGTGACGATTTCGCCGGCGTTCGGGCCGTATCTTTTCACGTCGGCAGGCAGGAACTGGCTGCCCCATACTGGCATGTCGCGCTCGCCATGCGCCGGGACCATGGCTCGGCCGTCGATCACGGCATAGACGCGCCAGTAAGGGAATTCGCCGCCATTGCGACTGGAGATGCGCGTCAGGTCGCTCGGACGCTTCAACAGTTCGTCGCCCAACGGTCCATTGCCCTTGCCGTCCGGGCCATGGCAGACGGCGCACGAGTTCATGTATTCGGACTTGCCGTCGCCGAGGTCCTGCGCACTGGCCGTATGGAAGGTCATGCCAGCGAGAGCCGCCGCGACCAGGAATCTCATCTGCGTTTTCCCTGATTATTTGGCTGAAGCCTACAGCCTTGGCAGGCCAGCACGTTGATGCGGATCAAATAGCCGCCACAGCCAAGACGTTTGATCCAGCGCAATGAACGCACCGGCTCCTGTCGGCTATGCCTCAGCAACGATTGAACCTTCACGCGAAATGAGGAGTTGCCGCCGTGTCCTTCAAGACATTGCTTACGGTTACCGGACCGAACCAGGGGGATGGCGATCTCAAGCTCGCCGCCTCTCTGTGCGAACAGATCGATGCCCACCTTTCGGTGCTCGTCCTTGAGCTTGCCGCACCGCCGTCGGGTGGTGAGTATGCTGCTATCGTCTCACCAGCCTGGCTCGAGGAGCGTCAGGCCGAGCTGAAAAGGCTCGAGAAACGAATATCGGCAGTCGGCGCCTTTCTTTCACAGGCCCCGGTATCGGCTGATCTGAGCGACGACTATCCCGACACGGGATGGGCTGACGATGTCATCGGCAGGCGTGCCCGCTACGCCGATCTGACCATTCTGGGACCGGATCTGCTGGCAAGCCATGCGCTGAAGGATAAAGTGATCGAGGGCACGCTGTTCTCATCGGGAAAGCCCATTCTGCTTGTTCCCGAAGGCTCGCGCCCGACGCTGAAGCCGAAACGCATCCTGGTCGCGTGGGACGCGCGCCTTGAGTCCTCGCGCGCCGTCCGCGAGTCGCTCGATATGCTGAAGGGCGCGGTAGAGGTGCACCTCGTTATGGTCGACCCGATCGAGGACGAGTTCCATCACGGCGCGGAACCCGGAGCCGATGCCGCCGCCTATCTTGCCCGGCACGGCGTGAAAGTTACGGTCGAGCGCCTGCCGAGCGCGAACCATTCGGTCGCCGACGTACTGCGCCAACATGCCGGCGATGTTGCGGCCGAATTGATGGTCATGGGCGCCTATGGTCACTCCCGACTGCGCGAGCGGATTTTTGGTGGGGTCACCAAGTCAATGCTTGAGGGTCAATCGCTGCCGGTCTTGATGGCGCGGTAGCAATTCAACAGAAAATGGGGCCGGTGCAGATTGCGCCGGCCCTCTTCAATTCTCGCAAGACCTAACGGGGCGACTACTCGCTCGCTTCTCGTCCGGACACCTGTTCGACGAGAATCCGGAAGAAAACGTGCGGAGCACTGTCGGTTGTGGGAGGCATGACGGGCTTGAGCGCGCCAGGTTCCCACCAGTCGGTATGTTTGCTCAACACCGACCATGCATGATCGCGTTCGAGCTTGTGGCCAATTCGATCCGGCAACTCTTCGTACCGGCCGTCGGCAACGACGCTTCTCCATCCTCGCCCCTGGCCATGCTCGTCAACCTGGACGGACACCAGCGGATTGGCCCGCATCCATTCGATCTTCTTTCCCGGCATGGAAAACGCGTAAAGATGAGCATCCGAATGGGCGTAGTAGAAGGGCACGACGTAGGGCTGCCCGTCCTTTGCGCATGCCAGGCGGCCAACCCGATTGGCAGTCAGTATTTTCGTGCATTCCAAAGCAGAAAGGGTTCGGACCAGCATGGCGTGATCTCCTATTTCTCTCGGTTGTTCCGTGGTATTGTTTTCGTGGCGACTTTCGAACCGGCTGCGTGTTGCCCACTTAGGTGTTGCCTGTCCGTTTGCGACCGGCCAGCCTCGCCCATGGCAGCGACGACATCACTGTCCGAGAGCTGAGGAAACCGCATATAATGGTAGCTCAGGGCACGGAACTGTCCTGGTTGACTTAGGCAAACCACACGATCTGCTTCGCATGCCAGTTCAGCGACCGTCTCTTGCGGCGAAACAGGAACTGCCACGATGATTTCCCTTGGCGAACGGCGCTTTATGGCGCGGATCGCGATTTTCATGGTCGTACCGGTCGCGGCCCCGTCATCCACGATGATCGCGGTCTTTCCCGCGATCGAGATCGGTTTGGTCTTCCCTCGATAGGCAGAACGCCGGCGTTCGAGTTCTGGACGCTCATTTGCAATCAAGACGCGTAGCTCGCCTTCATCGAGCGCATAGGCCTCGACGATCTCCCGGTTCAATACGACCTCCCCGGGGTCGCCGTCGACGATTGCTGCAACAGCCAGCTCAGGATTGCCTGGGGCGCCGACCTTGCGGACGACCAGCAGGTCAAGAGGAGCGTTGAGAGCTCTGGCCACCTCCACTGCGACAGGCACGCCGCCACGCGGCAATGCCAGTACGATTGGCTGCTGCAGTTGAAGCCTGTTCAGTTCCAGGCCAAGCTTCACCCCAGCGTCTTCCCGGTCGCGGAACATCGGTCAATCCACCGGCCACAGTTTTCGCAGCGACTTCTTCATCGAGTTTCTGACCTGCACGATCTCGCCATGCGAAATGTGACGGTCGAGAAGCTTGAACACGGCACCGATCGCGACATCGAAATCGATCTCCTCGTCGTAGCCGAAACTGTTTCTGACGCTGATAATGAAGTCGCGCTTCGTGCGCTCATGCGCAGGCACCGATGGATTCCAGCCTTCGAGATAGATGCCGCGGACCAAAACAGGCAGTTGCGCCGAGAGATCGGCCATTTCCGCTGGCGACAGCCAATCCCGCACCGTGTGCAGAACGGACCGCAGAAGGCGGCACGCGCTCGGCTCGCTCCAGCAGAGGTCCTTGGCGAGTTCCTTGACCCACTGTTGCGCCTGCTGGCCAGCGTGCGTGAAGTCAGCGAAAGACGTGTGGGAAATATGGCGCATGGCGATGCTCCTGGAAGATTTGAACTTCATTCTCAGGCATCGAAAAGCTTTAAGCATTGAGCAGGATCAAATTGCTCTGGGCAAAGGAGACAAAGACCGTTTGGGCAGGCGGCGGGTTTCAGCCGCCGGATTTCTGAACCAGCAGCGGAACGATCCGGTCGCTCTTGGCGACAGAAGGCCGGCCGGTGGAACCATAGGGAATGCCCAGCGCATCCCAGGTCTCGACCAGCGCGTCCTGCAGTCCCGCGATCAGCGCATCGGAATGGAACGGCGTTGGCGTGATGCGCAGCCGCTCGGTGCCGCGCGGCACGGTCGGGTAGTTGATCGGCTGGATGTAGATGCCGTGCACGCCGAGCAGGCGGTCGCTGGCCATCCTGCAGGCCTCGGGATCGCCGACCAGCAGCGGCACGATGTGCGTCGGCGAATCCATCACCGGCAGGCCGGCGGCCGAGAGGACGTGCTTGGTTCGGCTCGCCTGCTGCTGCTGGGCGTCACGCTCGGCCTGCGAGCGCTTGAGATGGCGGATCGACGCGGTGGCCGCGGCGGCGATCGCCGGCGGCAGTGCCGTGGTGAAGATGAAGCCGGGGGCATAGGAGCGCACGGCGTCGATCACAGCGCTGGTGCCGGTGATGTAGCCGCCCAGCGTGCCGAATGCCTTGGCCAGCGTGCCTTCGATGATGTCGATGCGGTCGGCCAGGCCTTCGCTCTCGGTGATGCCGCCGCCGCGCGGCCCGTACATACCAACGGCATGGACCTCGTCGATATAGGTCATGGTGTTGTAGCGCTCGGCGAGTTCGACGATCTCTTTGATCGGCGCGATGTCCCCATCCATCGAATAGACGCTTTCGAAGACGATCAGCTTGGCGCGTTCGCGCCCCGCCGCCTGCAAAAGGCTTTCCAGATGCGCCACGTCATTGTGGCGGAAGATCTTCTTTTCGGCGCCCGAGCGCCGCACGCCTTCGATCATGGAGGCATGGTTCAACTCGTCCGAAATGATCAGGCAGTTGGGCAAGAGCCGGGCAATGGTCGAGATCGACGCTTCGTTGGAGACGAAGCCGGAGGTGAAGACCAGGGCCGCTTCCTTGTCGTGCAGGTCGGCCAGTTCCAGCTCAAGCTCGACCAGCGGGTTCGAGGTGCCGGAAATGTTGCGGGTGCCGCCGGCGCCCGAACCCATCTTGCCAGCGGTATTCTGGAACGCGGCGATGACGTCGGGATGCTGGCCCATGCCGAGATAGTCGTTGGAGCACCAGACGGTGATTTCCTCGGCGCGGCCATTGGAACGCCAGATGGCGCGCGGGAACTTGCCCGCGATCCGCTCGAGGTCGGCGAAAACGCGGTAGCGACGCTCGGCATGGAGCTGGTCGATCGCTTCCTCGAAGAACCGCTGATAGTTCATGTCGACTTCCCAATTTTTGCGCGGGATCATAATCATTGGCCTGTTGGTCGTCCACCTGGCCTTTTTGGTCAAAATGCCACGCCCCGGACCTGTTCCTAACGACCGCGGATCGTGGCCTATTCCCTTGATGTGGATGAACTTTGTTTCAGGACAATGCCACTGGCCGGCAATGCCGGTTACCAGGGGTCCAATGGCCATGCGGCGGGCTTTCCAGTAGAGCGGGGTTGAGACAGTTTCCGATAAATCTTGGATAAGCGAGGACGCGGATGACAGTTTTGGTGACAGGCGGCGCCGGTTACATCGGCAGCCATATGGTCTGGGAGCTGCTGGATGCCGGCGAAAGCGTGGTCGTTCTCGACCGTCTTTCCACCGGTTTCGAATGGGCGGTGGCGCCGGAGGCCAAGCTGGTCGTCGGCGATGTCGCCGACAAGGAATTGGTTGGCGCGGTCATCAGGGAGAACAAGGTCGACGCGATCATTCATTTCGCCGGCTCGATCGTGGTTCCGGAATCGGTCGCCGACCCGCTCAGCTATTATGAGAACAACACCTCGAAGACGCGCACGCTGATCGAAACCGCGGTGCGCGAAGGCGTGCCCAATTTCATCTTTTCCTCGACCGCCGCCGTCTACGGCGGCGCCGGGCTGGAGCCGGTGCGCGAGGACGCCCGCCTGGCGCCGGAATCGCCCTATGGCCTGTCCAAGCTGATGAGTGAGTGGATGCTGCGCGACGCGTCGATCGCGCATGGCCTGCGCTATACGGCGCTGCGCTACTTCAACGTCGCCGGCGCCGACCCGAAGGGCCGCACCGGCCAGTCGACGCCGGGCGCAACCCATCTGATCAAGGTCGCCTGCGAGACGGCACTCGGCAAGCGGCCGTTCATGCAGGTGTTCGGCACCGATTATCCGACGCCGGACGGCACCTGCATGCGCGACTACATCCATGTCAGCGACCTGGCGGCGGCGCATCGCCTGGCCCTGCAGCGGCTGCGTGCCGGGGGACAGAGCCTCGTCGCCAATTGCGGCTACAGCCATGGCTATTCGGTGCTGGAGGTCATCGACAGCGTGCGCCGTGCCTTTGGCCGTGATTTCGAGGTGAAGATGGGCGACCGTCGCCCTGGCGATGCCGCGGCGGTGGTTGCCAATTCGGATCTCGCCCGCGCCGAGCTCGGCTGGACCCCGCAACGCGACGATCTCGACCAGATCGTCGCGTTGCGGGG
>NZ_RZQE01000375.1:0-5929 GCF_004022955.1 Mesorhizobium sp. M7A.F.Ca.US.002.01.1.1
CGGCACTTGCTGCCTGCGCGGTGCCTACACTGGTCGTGCTTTTGATCTGGATTCCGCAGGCGCTGGGCAGCCGTCGGCAGGTCAGTCATCGGGGCTTTCGCGTCGTTGGTCTCTGGCGCGATCGCCTGGCTTGGCAGGTGACGCTGTTCATGGGCCTGCAGTCGGCACTTGCCTATTGCATCTTCGGTTGGCTGGCGCCGATCCTGCGCGAGCGTGGCTTCGATGCGGCCACCGCCGGCGCCATGGTTTCGGTGTCTGTCATGGCGCAGGTCATCACCTGCCTCGCCGTGCCGTCCTTCGCGATGCGGCTGAAAGACCAGCGCGGCATCAATGTGGCGCTCGTTGCCACGGCGGTGATCGCGCTGCTCGGCATTCTGTTCGCACCGACCTCGACCGTGCTGTTCTGGGCGATCCTGCAAGGCATCGGGCAGGGCGGCCTGATCGCGGCTGCCATGAGCCTGATCGTGCTGCGTTCGCCGGATTCGCATGTCGCCGCGCATCTTTCAGGCATGGCGCAAGGCGTCGGCTATGTGCTGGCGGCATTCGGCCCGCTGCTGGTGGGCCTGATCCGCGACCGGACCGGCAGTTTTTCGGGAACGGCGTTCCTGTTCGTCGCGCTCGGGCTTGGCGTAGCCATTATGGGGCTCGGTGCCGGCCGCGCGCTGCATGTCGGTGCGCGGACGGTGCGAGAAGGCTAGCAATAGCGTCACGCAATCCCGCACGAAATTTTGACTGCCATGCTCAGGGAGCGCCTTGCCGTATAGGCTTGCGCGGATATGTATCGCGCATCTGTCGAACGGAGCGAGCGATGACGAAACACGACCTTCAGATCAAGACCAGGGATGGTGTTGCCAATGCCGGGCTTTTCCGCTCGGCAAACGCATCTCCTGCCAAGGCCGGCGTCATTCTCTATCAGGACGCCTTTGGTCCGCGGCCGGCGCTCGACAGTATGGCCGAGCGACTGGCGAATGAAGGCTATGCGGTGCTGGTGCCCGACCTGTTCTACCGCAATGCACCCTACGGGCCGTTCGACGCCAAGACCGCCTTCGCCGAGGAAAAGACCAAAATCCCGCTGATGGCGCTGGTCACCGGCACGACGCAGGACATGACCATCAGCGACAGCGGTGCGTTCCTCGATGCGCTTGCTGCCGAGGGTATTACCGGGCCGATCGGCACCATCGGCTATTGCATGGGCGGCGGTCGATCATTGAATGCGGCTGCAACCTATCCCAAACGGATAAAAGCGGCCGCAAGCTTCCATGGCGGCAATCTGGCCGGCGACGCCGCCGACAGCCCGCATCGCAAGGCAGCCTCGATCAAGGCGCGCGTCTATGTCGGCACATCCGGCGTCGACAGGAGTTTCCCGCCGGAACAGTCGGCGCGGCTGGTCGAGGCGCTCAGGGTTGCGGAAGTAGATCATGTCATCGAGAACTATGCCGGCATGGCGCATGGCTGGTGCGTGCCCGATCATAGCGTTTTCAATGCCGCGGGCGCGGAACGCCACTGGAAGCGCTTGACGACGTTGTTCGCAGAGACGCTGATCTGAGCCTTTGCCTGGCTGTTCTTGCCTGTTGGCTGTCCGCCCCGTTCGCGGTATCAGGCAGCACAAATGCGCTGCGCCGGATGAGTGGGCCGAGCGGGAACGAACAGCCTGATGCAATCCTATGATGTCGTGATCATCGGCGCGGGTGCCGCCGGAATGATGTGCGCCGTGGAGGCGGCCAAGCGCGGCCGTTCTGTGCTGATCCTCGATCATGCGGCGGCGCCTGGCGAGAAGATCCGCATCTCCGGCGGGGGCCGGTGCAATTTCACCAACATCCATGCCAGCCCGAAGAATTTTCTGTCGGGCAATCCGCATTTCTGCATTTCGGCGCTCAGCCGCTATACGCAACGCGATTTCATCGCCCTCGTCGAACGCCACCGCATCGCCTATCACGAAAAGACGCTTGGGCAGTTGTTCTGCGACGGCTCCGCACGCCAGATCACCGACATGCTGGTCTCGGAAATGCAGGACAAGGGCGCCGAACTGGTGCTGTCGACCAGCGTTGAGGATCTCCGCAAAACCGTGGAGGGGTTTGTGCTCACTCTCTCCACGGGCACGATTAGGTGCCAGTCTCTGGTCGTGGCCTGCGGCGGCAAGTCGATCCCCAAGATGGGGGCGACCGGTTTCGGCTACGAGCTTGCCGAACGGTTTGGGCTTGCCATCGTCGAAACGCGGCCGGCGCTGGTGCCGCTGACCTTCGACGCAAACACGCTCGAACGGCTGGCGCCGCTGGCCGGCAACGCCGTCGACGCGGAAGTCGCCTGCGGCAAGACGCAGTTCTCCGAAGCGATGCTGTTCACGCATCGCGGCGTTAGCGGACCATCCATCCTGCAAATCTCGTCCTATTGGCGCGAGGGCGACGAAATCCGCATCGCCATGCTGCCGGGAGTTGATGTGGCGGACCTCATTCGTAGTGCCAAGCGCGGTAATGGGCGGCAGGCGGTGCAGACCGTGCTGGCAAATCACCTGCCGAAGCGGCTGGCGCAGTCGATCGCCGAACGCACCGGGATCGATGGCAATCTCGCCGATCTTTCCGACGCCCAGATCAAAACCATAGCTGCCGCAGTCAATGACTGGCGCATCAAGCCTGCCGGTTCTGAGGGCTACCGCACCGCTGAAGTGACACTGGGCGGGGTCGACACCAACGGGCTGGACCAGAAGACGATGCAGGCGAAATCCGTGCCGGGCCTGTTTTTCATCGGCGAAGCCGTCGATGTCACGGGTTGGCTGGGCGGTTATAATTTCCAGTGGGCATGGTCGTCGGGCTGGGTGGCAGGCCAGGCAGCATAGACTTACTTCCGTGGCTTCGCCCCAGTAGCTGCCGGCGCCTTTTTCTTCTTTTTGGCCTTGTTGTAATCGATGGCGGCCCGGACGAGCTCTTTCAAAGCGCTCTCATTGAGCGTGTCGCCCTTGAACACATCGATAGCCCGCCACACCTTGCCGCCAAAACCATTGTTGAACAGCCTGTCGGGATCCGGCAGGCTGGCGCCATGGGAAAAGGTCAGCTTCACCTTGTCCTTGTGGGCGTTGCCGACCACGATGTTGCCGTCGAGGCACCATACCGGGCTGCCCATCCACTTCCACTCCTCGATGATGTCCGGGTCGGCTGCAAGGATGGTCTTGCGGATGTCGGCGAGCGTCTCGCCGCGCCAGTCCGAGAGACCGGCGATCAGCTGGTCGATCTGTTGCGAGGGGGTCATTTGCGTGTCTCCTGTGCGTCGACGCGTTCAACCGCTGCCTGTCACCAGCGCGCCAGTTGGGTAATCTGAACGAGGTTGCCGCAGCTGTCGTTCAGCTGGGCGATGGTTGAACCGGTCACCTCGGTCGGCGGCATGGTGAACGCGCCACCCTTCGCCTTGATGCGCTCGTAGTCGCCCCTGACGTCGTCGGTGAAGAACATGACCGCAGGCTGACCCTGCTGGAAGATGGCTTCCTGATAGGCCTTGGCGGCCGGGTTGTCGTTGAGCGCGAGCTGCAGTTCGGTTCCATCAGGCTCTTCAGCCGAGGTCACTGTCAGCCAGCGATAGGGCCCGTTGCTGAAATCGGCCTTCTTGGTGAAGCCCAGCACGTCGGCGTAGAAGCGCAATGCGTTTTCCTGGTTGTCCACATACACGCTGGTCAGCTTGATCTTCATCGCTCTTTCTCCTCTGTCGTATTCTTGCGTCTGTGGCCGCTACGGGGTCCAGCCGGGCAGGGCGGCGGCCTGCTTGATCCATTCCGCCATTTGCGCCTCGTCGAACCGGTCTTCGCGGATGTCGATCCAGCGCACATCCTTGCTCTTGGCCGTGCCGCCTGGTGGGATCGGTTGCAATGAGATGCCACTGAAAAAGGTCATCTTCACATAGTGGGTGAAGACATGGAAACTCGCGAACCAGCCCTGGCCTTCGATGCCGTAGAAGGGTGAGTTCCATCGCACGGCCTTGCGGACGTCAGGCACGTTGCCCACGATGAGCGCGTCGAGGCGCTCGCCCAGGCCGCGCTTCCAGTCCGGCATCGCAGCGATATAGGCCTGCACCGGGGCGTCGCCGTCGCCCTTGGCGATTTGCGGGTTGCCGCCGGAGAGCAGCACTGGCGCAGCCTTGGCCTCGGTCGATTGTCCCTGCGTCCTGGCCACTCTGCCCCACTCCCTATCCGCCGGCACGCTGCACGCCGCGTCCCTTGGCGGCATAGGGCAGCACGAACATGTACAGGCCGCTGAGCAGCAGCAGGAGGAGCGGCAGGAGCGGCGAGTAGACCACCCAGGCGGGAGGCTGCCTGAATGCCATGGTGGCGAAGTTGGCGATGACGGTCAGCGCAAAGATGATCGACAGCCAGCGATGCATTTGCCGAACCCACTTGTTCCAGTCCAATAGTTCCTCCTGTCAAAACAACCGGTGCGGACCACCGATCCGCACCTGCGAGTTTCAATCTATCCGCGCCAGGACCTGACTCAGATTTGCAAAGTACTGCCGCCACCCGCTCGTCGCGCCCCGATACGCCTGCTCCTGATCCGGCCGGAAGCCGGACTGTTCCATACGCAACCGGGTGCCTGTGCTGGTCGGCACGAGGGTCCAGGTGACGACACTCTCAAGGCCATAGGCCTGCCACGTGTAGGACAGTGTCTTGTTCAACTCGACGGCTGTTACCTGACAGTCCACAACGATGCTCACGTCAGGTTGCGGTTCCTTCCGCAGCTTGAAACGGTGGTCCACGACTGGCTTGAAGTCGTTCTTCATCAGCCATTCCTCGATCAGATGCGGTTGGGTCAGCGCGCGCCAGATTTTTTCCGGCGGATAGGGGATCTCACGTTCGACGATGACAGAGCGCGTTTCGGTCGCAATGTTGGTCATTGGTCCATTCTTTTGAGCAAATTTTCGAGATCGTCGAACCGGCTCTGCCAGAACGCGTTCATCTGGTTCGTCCAGTCGGTCAGTGGGGAAAGTGCTGCCAGTTGGGCGCTGTAATGGGTCTGCCGTCCTTGATGGCGGTCGCGCACCAGCCCGGCCTGCTTGAGCACGCCGAGATGCTTCGACACCGCAGGTTGAGAGACCCCCGACTGAGCCGTCAGGGCGCCGACCGTCTGCTCGCCTTGCCGGCACAGGCGCTCGAAGATCGCGCGACGCGTCGGATCGGAGAGCGTTCTGAAGAGGACATCGTGAGCGTTCGTCATCCGGGATCGATAACCCTGTGGCTATTGATTACGTATAACTGTCGAGATATGGATATGTCAAGCGGGGGTGTTGGCGGTCCCGATCCGGCGGTTTCCAAAAAAATCTTTCCATTGCCCCAAGGATTAGCCATTAGCGTTCGTCCAACAGGCAAATGATGGCGATGATGCTGGATGAGAGCGAAGCCTCCGACGCCGAACTGATCGGGCGGGCGAAGGGCGGAGACAGGAGGGCCTTCAGCACATTGCTGGAAAGGCACTATGACTTCGTCTATCGCGCCGCCTATCGCTGGTGCGGCAGGAAGGCCGATGCCGAAGACATCGCCCAGGAAGTCTGCGTCAGGCTGGGCAAAGCGATCCGCGACTATCGCGGCGGCGGCGCCTTCACCACATGGCTCTATTCCGTGACGATGAACGCCGCGCGCGACGTGATGAGAAAGTCCGCCCGCGAGACCGTGAAGACTGAGGCCTATGGCGTCCATGCACTGATCTCGGGCGAGGCGTCGGTCGAACCGGAAGACCCTGCCGAAGCGTTATGGGCGGCCGTCCGGCGATTGCCGGACAAGCAGCGCGACGCGGTGCTGCTGGTCTATGGCGAAGGGTTGAGCCATGCGGCCGCGGCCGAGGCGATGACAATCTCGGAGACGACGGTTTCCTGGCACATCCATGAAGCGAAGAAACGGCTGAAGACGCTGATGCGCGCGGCCGGGGAAGTGTGACCATGGTTGACGACAACGAAC
>NZ_RZQE01000376.1:0-5919 GCF_004022955.1 Mesorhizobium sp. M7A.F.Ca.US.002.01.1.1
GCTGCGGAACTGGCGGGCAAACACCGCCAGGCCTGATGCGCTCGACGTCGACGCCGGCGTGTTTCGACCGACTCTTGCCAGCCGCGATGCGGCCTCGGAGGCGGCAAGCCCCGATGGCGACGTCTCGAGGCTCCGCAGAAGGTCATCGGTCTCGATCGACCAATAAGCGGCGCCGTCCGGTGCCACGGATTGCTGGTCAGCTTCGCTGGTCATCAATACGACATGAGGCGGCTGATGCCGCTCTCTTCGATGAGCGTGCGGGTGACGCCGCCAAACGCCCATTCCCGCAAGCGGCTATGGCCATAGGCGCCCGAAACGATCAGGTCCGCATGGATCGAGCGTGCGAACGTCAGCAGGCGGTCGCCATCAGCCTCGCCGGCGATCAGCTCGGTTCGCGCCTTGATGCCATGGTGTCCAAGGAACACGGCGACATCGTCGAGGCTGTCACGAATGCTCTGGTCACGGCTGGTGTCAATCGTGACGACGATAACCTCGTTCGCCTTGGCCAGAAAAGGCAGTGCATCGGCTATCGCCCGCCGTGCCTCCCTGGTGTCCTTCCAGGCAACAAGCACGGTTTTTGCGCGGATATGCTCCATATTGCCTGCGGTGACCAGAACCGGCCGCCCGGTGCCGAGTGCAAGGCTGCCAATATCAACAGCGCGAAAGACGTTGTCTCCATCCCCGCCGCCGGTGACGATGAGATCGGCCGCCCTGGCCGAAACGCTGAGGAACCGGGTCGGACTGCAGACCGCTTGTCCCCATTCACTTGTAATCGAAGCCGGGACGAGTCTCTCGAACGCTTCGCGCAATTCGGCGAGCCGCTTTTCGATCTCCGTTCGCTGGATCTGCATGATCTCGCCTTCGTAGACCATGCCTTCGCCTGTCGCGACCAGAGGTGGGACATCGGCTGCTGCCAGGCCAATAAGATGTGCTCCAAATCGCTCGGCAAGTTCAATCCCAACCTGAACAATGGGCGCAGGAGCCGCATCGATGGCGAGGTTGACGATGATTGACTTGTAGGACATTGCGGGTGCCTTTCGCTGAAACCATTGAATGCGTGATGAATTGCATTCGCCGGCGCCCGATGCCTTGATGCGGGTCAAAGAGCCCGCCAATTGCGCCCGCCAACTGAATCTGTGTCCGAAACCGTCGACTCGATCCGTTTTGCGTGTGCCGCGAGAAATGATAGGTACCCGTTGTAGCACCGTCTCGAACCCAGGAACTTCAGGTGATCAAGGACGAAGCGCTCAGTTTGTCGCCCGGTGGGACGACACTGAAAGCCCTCTTGTCGCGGATGTTCGATCAGGCTCCGGGCTTTATCGCACTCATGCGCGAGCCAGGTCACGTTTTCGAACTGACCAATGCCGCCTACCAGCGATTGATCGGCAATAGGCAAGTGATTGGAAAGTCAGTGCGGGAGGCCTTTCCCGAGCTCGAAGGGCATGAATTTCTCGAACATCTGGACCATGTTTACAAGACGGGCGAGCCCTATATCGGCCACGGGGTGAAGGTTGGCCTTCGCAACAAGGCCAACGGGCCGGTCGAAGAGCGCATCCTTGATTTCGTCTATCAGCCGGTCAAGGCCGACGATGGCCGTATCACCGCGATCTTCATTGAAGGCACGGATGTCAGCGAACTCTCCTTTGCCAACGCGGCGCTTCGGTTGCGTGAGGACCATTTGCGATCGATCCTTGACACGGTGCCGGATGCAATGGTCGTCATCGACGAGCAGGGCGGGATTCAATCCTTCAGCACCGCAGCCGAAACGCTGTTCGGCTATCAATCAGGTGAAGTCATTGGTCAAAACGTGAAAATGCTGATGCCAGCGCCCTATCGCGACGAGCATGATGCCTATCTGCTTCGCTACCTGACGACGGGAGAGCGCCGGATCATCGGGCTCGGCCGCACCGTTACCGGGGCGCGCAAGGATGGCACGACCTTCCCGATGGAGCTTTCCGTCGGCGAGATGCATCCGGGAACCGGACGCTTCTTCACCGGCTTCTGCCGCGACCTGACCGAACGCCACCGGGCAGAAGCAAGAATCCAGGAGCAACAGCAAGAACTGCTCCACATGGCGCGGTTTACCGCGCTTGGCGAAATGGCCTCGACACTTGCCCATGAGATCAACCAGCCGCTCACCGCCATCACGAACTACCTCAAGGGCAGTCGACGGCTGCTTGAAAAGAGCACGGAAGAGAACGCGCCCATGCTGCGGGATGCCGTGGAAAAGGCAGCTGAGCAGGCCCTGCGGGCGGGAGACGTCATTCGTCATCTGAGGGATTTTGTTGCCAGGGGCGAAAGCGAGCGCCAGGTCGAACGACTGCCCTTGCTGATCGAGGAAGCTGCATCCCTGGCCTTGGTCGGTGCGCGGGAGATGAATCTTCTCGTCAGCTACAAGCTTGATCCTGCCGCCGAACTGGTCTTGACCGATCGCATCCAGATTCAGCAGGTTCTGCTCAACCTGATGCGCAACGCGGTTGAGGCCATGCAGGATGCAGCACGACGCGAATTGAAAGTCACGACTATTGCCCGGGATGATGGGATGGCCGAGGTAAGCGTGATCGATACAGGCCCAGGTCTCGCGCCGGAGGTCTCGGCGCAACTTTTCCAGCCATTTGTGACCACCAAGAAGCAAGGCATGGGTGTCGGTCTTTCCATTTGCCGCACCATCGTTGAATCGCATGGCGGTCACATATGGGCCGAGGCGGTGCCGGCCGGTGGAACCGCGTTCCGGTTCACCTTGCGCATCGTAGAGAAAGAAGAGCTCACAAATGGCCGACAGTGATCTGGTGCACGTGGTCGACGACGACGTCGACGTTCGCAAGTCGCTCGGTTTTCTTCTGGCCACAGCAGACTTCGCTGTACGCCTGCACGAATCGGCCACAGCATTTCTGTCGACGGCGACGAGCAGTCTCGACGGCTGCATCGTCACCGACGTCCGCATGCCGGGCATAGATGGCATAGAGTTTCTGCGACAGCTCAGAGCAGGCGGACATACAATTCCGGTCATCGTGATGACTGGCCATGCCGACGTGGCGCTCGCCGTGCAGGCAATGAAGGAAGGCGCTTCCGATTTCATCGAAAAGCCGTTCGACGATGAGATGCTGATTGGTGCGATCCGCTCCGCGCTGGCCAACCGGAACCAGGCAAACGCGGCGCATCCCCAGTCTTCGGACATCCGCACGCGTCTGGGGACCTTGTCGGAGCGCGAGCGGCAGGTGCTGGACGGGCTTGTGTCGGGTCTGCCGAACAAGACCATCGCCTACGATCTGGGAATCAGCCCGCGTACGGTCGAAATCCACCGGGCCAATGTCATGAGCAAAATGGGCGCGGGCAGACTGTCACATCTTGTGCGCATGGCGTTGATCGTGGAATCGAGACCCTAGGGAGACCCTTCGAGAGGGTTGCCAGTTCTGGCCTGGGCCTGCTCCGGCTTCCAATCGCGCCAGTGCGTCGGCCGGATATCGACACGGGCGCCGGTGGTGGCGTTCTTCCAGCCTTCTCGACTCCTTACGCACGGAAATACGAGCGCATGCGTCCCCTCCTCGTCGACGACGGCGAGTTCGAGGTCGCGACCATACGGTGCGCTTAGGATAGAGTTCCACATTGTCTTAGCTTTGACGGAAACAGCGCGGCGCGCTTTGACCTGGATCATTTCTGAAATTGCGCGATGCGATTGTGGGCAAGTATGCGCGTCGGTCGTTCCGAGCGGACGAGGTCCAATCATTTGGTTGTGTAGGCGTTAAGCGGGCGCCGCTTGGCGACCGGCCATGCCGGCCCGGCATTGTGCGAGTTGCAAAATGGCCGGCCGCCCGTCTGCATGCTGGCATCCTCTCTGCTGGTTTGATCGTGATCAAGGCCCAGTTTGGCGAAGCGCCTATCATTCGAAGCAGAAGGAGATTGCCATGCAGTACATCAAGGTCGACGAAGCGCTATGGGCGTCCAGCATGCTGCCCGAGGGCATCCTGGAGCGTTGGTTCATTGCCAGCGGCGACACAATCAAGGCCGGCGAGCGAATAGCCGAAATTCGCGTCGAAGACGCGCTTCACGAGATTGTCGCGCCCGCAAGTGGCCGCGCGACGATCGTCGCCACAGCAAATGCCGTCATCGAACCCGGCTCGATCCTGGCAACGCTGGAGTTCCAATCCGCGTGAAGCATTCGACGCCTCACCGCGACGATTGCGCTCATCAACAATAACTCAAGGACGTATAGACATGCAGACCCAACATGCCGTCGCCTGGCTCGACCATCGCGAAGCCAAGGTGTTTTTCTTCAACCGTGAGACAGCCGAAAGCGTGAGGCTTGTCACCACGCTGGCGCATCATCAGACCCACAACAAGGCAGGCAGCATCGACGGCAAGCGAGCGCCTGAAAACGATGCCTTCTATCACGATGTGATCAACGCACTGCAGCCAGCGAAGGAATGGCTGATCGTGGGACCAGGATCGGCAAAAGATGAACTGGCCAAGCACATCCGTGACCACCATGCGCACTTGAAGGATCGAATTGTCGGTGTTGAAACGGCGGATCATCCTACGGAGGCCCAGATTGTGGCACACGCGCGGTCGTTTTTCCGTGCCGCTGACCGGATGTTGCCCTAGCTCAGTCTGGAGTTGCTCTGATGGCCCGCTATCGGCTGCGAGGTCGATTGCATTTTACAGAGCGGCTTGCATGAACTCCGATCGCGCAGCGAACCGTCTGGTTCGGTCGGCTGCTGCGCCCATGACCTCGATCATGGTTGCTGCAAGCTGCTGATGTAGGCGATTATCGCCTCGATTTGGTCAGGGCTTGCAACCCATTCGGGCATGTCCGGATGGCCGGTCGAAATGCCCTCGGCGAGGGCTTCCTCGAGATCCGTGATCGGATAGCGCTTCGATAAGGTGCGAAACGCCGGCGCGTCGGGATGGGTGCTTTGATCGGTTTTTCCAATGGCGTGGCAGCGGGCGCAATTGAACTCAACCAATGCCTGGCCGCGTTCCGTCAAGCTGTTGGCCTGTGCAGGCACGAATCCAAGCAGCAACGCCGCAGGTGCGCAAACCCATCGAAACTGCCGCCGGCGACGCCCGTTGCCCATATAGCTGCTCATGGTTGCAGGCCTCCGCCTTTCGATCTACGCGACTGTCTTCGCCGCTGCGTCCTCGATTGCGGTTTTGGCCTCCTTGCGCACGCGCTTAGCCGTTTCCGACGCGAGCTTGGAGGTCAGGCCCGCGACCTTGCCGGCTTCGGTTGTGTATTCCAATGTCGCATTCTGCAGGAAAGTGGAGAAGATGTCGAAGGCGTCGTTGAATTCAGCGCCGTCGAGCAGGTCACCGGCCAGCTTAACATCCTGCTCGTAGCGATGTTTCAGAAACCCCAGCGTTTCGATGTGATAGCGCATCATTGCCTTGAAAGCATGCGCCTGAAGAGACGTCGCAGCGAGGACGACCTTCTGGCCATTCTCCACCAGTTGCATGCCGAATTGCGACGGTTGGGGATGAATCTGCATGATCGGTACTCCATTGTGAGGGTGCAAACAAAAGTGTTCGCCATACGACGCTAACGCTATTCGTCGCCAGGTCGTTGATCCGGATCAACAGGTGCTATCGGGCGCCACCGATATCGTTCCCGCGTTTGACACGCATCAAGGTCGTTGCCCGCTCTTCGTGGCTAGCTCGCTTCAACGCAAAAGAGGCTGCAGCGATGGCTTTCAAAACGATCATGGTTCAACTGGACGTGGACACCATCGCCGCGCCACGCATCTCCATGGCCTGGGATCTTGCGCAACGACATGATGCCGATCTGATCGGCTTCTGTGCAGCCGAGCCGCATTTTGTCATACCAACCGGCACCGATGACCAGGCCGCGACCAAGGCGTTGTGGTGTCAGGTGGAGGAGATTGAGGGCCGCCTGAATTGCTTGAGAGAGGAATTCCTGAGCAC
>NZ_RZQE01000377.1:0-5880 GCF_004022955.1 Mesorhizobium sp. M7A.F.Ca.US.002.01.1.1
GATCAGCGCATGGCCCGGATCAGGTGTTCTTGATCTGCTCGATCGCCTGCGCCATCAGTTCGTCCATGGTGCGGCGGATCTGGTGGTCCGACTGCTCGACGCCGGCCGCGTCGAAATCCCCGCGGATCTTGCGGAACACGTCGTGGTCGCCGGCCTCCTCGATGTCGGAGATAACCACTTCCTTGGCATAGGCGTCGGCATCGGCGCCGGACTTTCCGAGCTTTTCGGCGGCCCACAGGCCGAGCGCCTTGTTGCGGCGCGCCGAGGCCTTGAACCGAAGCTCCTCGTCGAATGCGAATTTACGCTCAAAGCCCTCTTCACGGTCTTTCATGCTGCTCATGGCGTCCCTCCGGGTCAAATTCGATTCGTTGGCGGTGAATATGTGCGTTGTCAAAGCACAAACCAAAAGGTCGCGGGCCGGTCAATATGCTTCATCGCATGCTGCGCTGCGGCATTTCAGTCCCGAAAGCGGTTGATTGGAAGGATTTGCCGATTGAGCAAACGATGTGATTGGGATAGACCCGGCATTGAACCCTACCGTAGCCGCACTATTTCAGGCAGACGGACAGGAAATGGTCTGATACCGCCTGTCCGGAACCTCAGAGAAAAATCAGATGAAAAATCGCCGCCGCATTTATGAAGGCAAGGCCAAGATACTCTATGAGGGACCCGAACCGGGCACGCTTATCCAGTTCTTCAAGGATGATGCAACCGCGTTCAACAAGAAGAAGCATGAGGTCATCGACGGCAAGGGCGTCCTCAACAACCGCATTTCCGAGTATATTTTCAACCATTTGAACCGCATGGGCATTCCGACCCATTTCATCCGCCGGCTGAACATGCGCGAGCAGTTGATCAAGGAGGTCGAGATCATTCCGCTCGAAGTGGTGGTGCGCAATGTCGCCGCCGGCTCGCTGTCCAAGCGGCTCGGCATCGAGGAAGGCACCGTTCTGCCGCGCTCGATCATCGAATTCTATTACAAGGCCGACGCGCTCGACGACCCGATGGTGTCGGAAGAGCACATAACCGCGTTCGGCTGGGCGAGCCCGCAGGAAATCGACGACGTGATGGCGCTGGCCATCCGCGTCAACGACTTCCTCTCCGGCCTGTTCATGGGCGTCGGCATCCAGCTCGTCGACTTCAAGATCGAATGCGGCCGCCTGTTCGAAGGCGACATGATGCGCATCGTCGTCGCCGACGAGATCTCGCCGGACTCCTGCCGCCTGTGGGACGTGGCGACGCAGGACAAGCTCGACAAGGACCGTTTCCGCCGCGACATGGGCGGCCTCGTCGAGGCCTACCAGGAAGTTGCCCGCCGCCTCGGCATCATGAACGAGAACGAGCCGCCGCGCCCGACCGGCCCGGTGCTCGTCGCCTCGACCGACGGCCTCAAAGGCAAGCCGCACTGATCGCGGTTTGCGACCCGATAATCAGAACAGGAGCATGTCCAGCGTGATCAAGGCCCGCATTACCGTCACCCTCAAGAACGGCGTGCTCGACCCGCAGGGCAAGGCGATCGAACACGCATTGTCCGGCCTGGGCTTCGGCGGCGTCGGCACGGTGCGGCAGGGCAAGGTGTTCGATGTCGAGCTGGCGGAAAGCGACAAGGCCAAGGCCGAAGCCGACCTCAAGGCCATGTGCGACAAGCTGCTGGCGAATACGGTGATCGAGAATTATAGTGTGACGCTTACCTAAGGCTGTGCCGGAGGCACGGATGCCTGAAGTCACGAATGAACTGATGTACGAGCTTCTCGAGATTGTAGCGATCAGGCTTGCAGGCGTTGAGCACGCAAACGGACGTCAACAATATCTACGCGATAGCAGGCCGTATCGATCAACATCTTGAACGGATTGAGCAGCGCCTCGAGTTGCGCTAACTCGCCGAAGCACAAAGGCCTTACGAACGAAATGAAATCAGCCGTCGTCCTCCTGCCTGGCCTCAATCGCGACCGCGACATGATCGCGGCGCTGACCAAGATTTCGGGAACACCGCCGGTCACCGTCTGGCAAACCGACACCGAAATCCCCGATGTCGATCTGATCGCCATTCCGGGCGGTTTTTCCTTCGGCGACTATCTGCGCTGTGGCGCGATCGCCGCGCGCATGCCGGTCATGCGGGCAGTGGCCGAAAAAGCGGCCGCGGGCGTGACGGTCATCGGCGTCTGCAACGGTTTCCAGATCCTGGTCGAGGCCGGCTTGTTGCCGGGCGCCTTGATGCGCAACACCTCGCTGAAATTCGTCTGCCGGCAGGTGAAGCTCGAGATCACCAATGCCAACACCATGTTCACCCGCCGCTATCAGCCGGGCCAGATCATCCGCTCGCCGGTCGCGCATCATGACGGCAATTATTTCGCCGACGCCGACACGCTTGCCCGTCTCGAAGGCGAAGGCCAGGTGGTGTTCCGCTATGCCGAGGGCACCAACCCCAACGGCTCGATCAACGACATTGCCGGCATCGTCAACAGCCAAGGCAATGTGCTCGGGCTGATGCCGCATCCGGAAAACCTGATCGAAGCAGCCCATGGCGGTACCGACGGCCGCGGACTGTTCGAGAGCGCCCTCGGCATCGCTGCCTGACGATATCGAAGCGAACAGCTTGAAAACAGCCGGACATTCCTGTCTCTTTGGAGCAAGTCTGGTTCATTGGGGAGAGAGACGGTCATGAAACTCTATTCGCGGCCGTTGTCGCCCTACTCGTCGATCGTGCGGGCATTGGCCTACATCAAGGACGTACCACTCAAGATCATCGCGCCGCCGCCCGGTTTTCCCATCCCGGAAGAGTTTCGCGCCATCTCGCCGATGAACCGGATTCCGGTGCTGATCACCGGCTCGGGCGAGACGATTGTCGAATCGGTGGTCATCGCCGAATATCTCGAGGAACGGTTTCCAGAACCGGCGCTGCTGCCCCCCGATTCCAAGGACCGTGCGCTGGTGCGCATGTTCGCCCGCATCACCGATCTCGATGTGCTGACCCCGTTGATGAAGCTTTTCGAGCTTCATTCCGTGCCGAAGCGCAACAATGCCGAGATCGACGCTCAGTTCGCCCGCCTGCATCATGGACTGGCGGCAATCGAGGCCCGTATGGCGCAAGGGCCCTTCGCACTCGGCGACGACATCAGCTTCGCCGATGCCTGGCTGACGCCGACGCGGTTCATCTTCAACAATTTCCGCGCCATGACAGGACGCCACGACCTGCTCGACGCCTATCCCAAATTCGACGCCTACCAGCAGATCGCCTCGCAACACCCGGCATTGTCGCGTGTGTGGGGCGAGATGACCGACGGCTTGAAAATCTTCCTGTCCGAGCTTGAGATGGGTGCCGCTTGATCAAGTCGAGGACGATCGCGCTGGTCGCCGCGGCGGGCTTTGTGCTGGCATCCTGCCAGTCGACGCCAAAGAGCACGCCTGTTCCCTCGGGCAAAAGTGCAGCGCTGCTGGCCATGGAACAAGTGGCGATCGCCGCCCACAAATGCTGGATCGCCAGCAAGGACCCGGCCTTCAAACCGTATCAGATGGCCAATGAGCTGAATTCGTTCAGCGGCACGCCGCGTTTCCTGCTGGTTCCGGCCAAGCACTATGGCGGCAAACCTTTGCTGGTCGTGCAGGCGCAAGGCAATTCTAGCCGTGTCGACGTCTTCGGACCGCTGATGAACGATCCGCTCGGCGCCCGCATCGGCTCCGACATTTCCCGCTGGCAGGCCGGCAATCCGGCCTGCGCCGCGACGGCCTAGCCCATGGGCCGCTTTCTGCAGATTGTGGGGCTGGTCATCGGTCTGGCCGGGCTCATCCTGCAGTTCTGCATCAGCATTCCTGCATCGATGGAAGCAGGCCGCAGCCTGCTTGGCTCCGTCATTTTCGTCTTCAGCTTCTTCACCATCCTGACCAACATCGGCGCGGTGCTGGTGTACACGTCGCTGCTGTCACCCACCTTCTATGCCTGGCTGCCGGCCTTTGCAGGGGCGCGGATGCGCACCGGCGTTGCGGTTTCGATCGCACTGGTCTTCATCATCTACGCAACGGTTCTGGCACGACTCTGGCAGCCGCAGGGACTGTTCCTGCTCTGCGATGTTCTCCTGCACTACGTCACGCCGGTGCTGTTCGTGCTGTGGTGGCTGATATCGGGCGCCGACGGCCGGACACGCTGGAGCGACATTTCGTGGTGGGTGATCTATCCCATCGCTTATCTGGTCTATGCGCTGGTGCGGGCGCCGCTTGCCGGCGAGGTGCCCTACCCTTTCCTGAACATCGCCAAGAACGGCGCGACCAGCGTCGTCATCTCAGCTGCAGCCATCACCGGACTTTTCCTCGTGCTGTGCGTGGTCGCCGTCCTTGCGGACCATGCCGTTGCACGCACCAGGGCGTCGAGGGTCCGTTAGAACTGTGCGGACCTTCTGTCCGGATTTCCCGGGACCATCATCTTTCCCAAACCGGTTCCCACTTTTGGGATCACGGTCAGTCCCAGAACGGCCTGATGCCCTCGCGGTGGGCGTCGCAGCGCGTGACGCCGATATCCTTGAGCTGGTCGTCGGTCATCTCCAGCAGAGCCAACCGGCTGCGGCGGCGATCCAGCAGGTTGTCGATCCATCCTGCCAGCGACCTCAGCACGCGCACAAGGCGGCTGACAAAGCCGCGCTGAGCCGACGGGCGTGTCGATTGGGCCGATAATGCAGCGCTCGAATGACGTATTGTCGCAATTGTATTCATTTTCTTTCTGCCAAAGTCCTAAATTGTACCCTTTTGGCACGCGATTGATATGTATTGACTCATCTATCGGTGCAATATAGAAAATTGTCACCATGACAAATTGGCTTCCAGATCTCACTGCCGGCTCCGGCCCGCTGTATCAGCGGCTGGCGGATTCCATCGAGACGGACATCGATCGGGGCGTGATCGATGCCGGCGCAAAGTTGCCGCCGCAGCGCGACCTCGCCTACGACATCGGCACCACCGTCGGCACGGTCGGCCGGGCCTATCAATTGCTGCGCGAGCGTGGGCTGGTGAGCGGCGAGGTCGGGCGTGGAACCTATGTGCTCGGCCAGCGCGCGAAGCCGGATTTTCCGGCTCCGGACGTCGGCGGCGAAGGCACGCGCTATATCGATGCGCCTAAAGGCAAGCTGCGTTTCGACAGCACCGCAGCACCTGATATCGGCCAGGGCGACATTGTCGCCGGTGTCCTGTCGCGCACGGCGCAGGACCATCCGCATGAGATTTCGAGCTACACCAGGGATTTCCCCGAACGATGGTACGAAGCCGGCGCCCGCTGGTTGGCGCGCAATTCCTTTCGCCCGGATGCCGACACCATCGTTCCCACGCTCGGCACCCATGCGGCGGTGATGGCGGCGATCGCGGCGCTCACCATGCCTGGCGACTATGTTGCCTTCGAGCACCTCACCTACTCGCAGGTTTCCCGCAGTGCCGGCTTGATCGGCAGGCGCACCGCGTTGGTGGCATCGGACGATGAAGGCATCGATCCGCAGGATTTCGAGCGCGTCTGCGCGCAAAAGCATCCCAAAATGATCTTCCTGATGCCGACGGCGCAGAATCCGACGCTGGCCACCTTGTCGGCGGCGCGCCGCGAAGCGATCGCCCATGTCGCACGCGAATACAATGTCGTCCTCATCGAGGACGACCTCTATGGCAATCTGACCGATGATCCGACGCCGTTGCTGGCCGAATATGCTCCTGAGAGGACCATTGTCGCGGGCGGCCTGTCGAAGTCGGTCGCAGCCGGTGTGCGCGGCGGCTGGCTTTCCTGCCCGCCCGCCTACCGCCACCGCATCCGCGTCGCCCACAAGATGATGACCGGCGGCATGCCCTTCCTGCTGGCGGAGGTGAATACAAGGCTGGTGCTGTCCGGTCAGGCGGATGAGATACGAAAGC
>NZ_RZQE01000378.1:0-5880 GCF_004022955.1 Mesorhizobium sp. M7A.F.Ca.US.002.01.1.1
CATCAGGCGCGCCCTTGGCGATCGTGCCGCGAAGATAGTCGATCTCCTTGCCGAACTCCGAGAATTGCGAGCTGGCAATCACCCCGAGCTGGGAGCCGCCCGCAAGGCCATTGTCGTTGGCGACCATGCCCTTGGCCGCCTCCTGGGCGGCCTGGCTCAACGACGCTTTCAGCTCCAGCTCGGTCTGCACCGATTTGATCGCAAGCGCGCCAAAACCTTCGCTCGCATAGGCCTTGATGCCCGCCGTGGCATCGCCGGCCCAGGCCTGCTTCAGGTCCTTTATGTTGGCTTCGTGATCCTTGAGGACGCCATCGATCGAGCGGATGCTTTCCCGCGTGACGGACGCATAAGTGAGCAGCGCGGCGGTGCCGGCGATGATACCGGTGGCGACCAGGCCGACCGGATTGGAAAAGCTGACAAAGGCAGCCGCTCCGCTGATCAGGCTGCCGGCGGTCGATTTGACGCCGCTTGCGATCCCAGCCAGCGAGCCGCGCAATCCCTTCGGGCCGCTTTCGAGCGCGTCGTAGACCTGGCCGGCCTGCGACGCGAAGATCATCATCGGCGATGCGCCCAGCGCCCACATGGTGATGACGTCGTTGCCTTGCTGGGACAGCCGGAGCATCTGGTTCGAGGTCAGCTGGGCGGCACCGCCTACGGTGCCGAGAACGCCGGCTGCCCGTGCGCCTTGCTGGGCAAAGACCGTGTACCTGGTGTTGAGGCCATCGACCGCCACCTGGTGTTCATGGCTTGAAATCGCACCCAGCCGGTGCGCGGCGTTGATGTCGTCAAGCTCTGCCTCATACAGTTTCGAGGCGGCGAACAGCGGATTGTAGCGGGCGCGCAGCGCGTCGAGCGAGCGACCGTAGGCCTCGATGTCGGCCGAGCGGTTGCTGTTGTTGGCGAACGGCGTCCCGACCTGCGCCACGTTGTTGCCGATGCTCAGCCGCTGGTCGATCGCCGCCCGTAAATTTCGTTCGGCGGCGGCCTGGGCGGCGATCGCCGTGGTGGCGCCCCGCGCAGAGGCGGCGACCTGGTCGTTCGCCGCCACCATGGCGGACGAGGTTTGGCGTGCCTCGACGCCCAGCGCCTTGACGCCGGCCGTGGTCTGGTCAGTCGCCGCCTTGGCGCCCGTCGCGTCGCCGGAGATGACCAGGGCAAGAGGTAGGGTCATTCGTCGATCTCGCCCATGGCTTCGAGCGCGGCGCGCTCCATGACGCAGATGTCGTCGAACAGACGGCGTTCCTCGGTGCGGTTCCGGCGGGCATAGACCGGCCTGGCGGAGGCGTAGTCGATGCCGAGCCAGATCAGGCGGCTGCCTTCACCGACAGCGACGGACACCGCCCGCCACTGGGTTTCGCAGCGGAGGAATGCCATTAACGATTGCCTGTTGATCCGCCACACGGGGATAGCCTCATCGTCATCATCTGCCTCGACCGTCACGCCGAGCCCGGCCCATTGCGCGACCAGGTCGCTGTCGATCTTCGTGGGTACCTGGGGGTCGCTGCGGCCGGCGCGGGCGAAGGCCCATTCCCGCGCGACCGCTCTCAGTTTCCCTTTCGCGCCTCGTCGGGTGCCAGCGAGCGCATGTAGGCTTTGTACAGGCCCCGATTGAACCAGGAGTACTGCAGACAGGCCTTCAGCGTCTCTTCGCTGAATGGCACCTGCTCACCCTTCTCGTCGGTCACGTCGCGCCAGTTCTTGCAGACCCGCAGCAGCTCCTCGTGCTGACGATTTTTCTGCTCTTCGGGCGGCAGGGCGTTGATCTCCTTCATCATGGCATCGGCTTCGTCCGCCGGCATGGCCTGGAACTGCATGGTGAAGGATTGCGTGACAGTCTTGCCGGGCTTGTCGGGATCGGGACAAACGACCTCAACCGGCCACCAGAAGACGTGGGCGTCGACGATCTTGAACTTCATGCGAAGGGCCTTTCAAACGGGTTTCAAAGGGGGCGGAAAGTGGGAGCGCGGGCGCTCCTACTTGACCGTTATCTTCAGCTCGTCGTCGCCGGCATCGGTGCACAGCATGAGCGGCAGCGAGTAGTTGATGATCTTCTGCGTCTGGCCTTCGGTCGGGCGCCCGATCTCGACGGCCGGCGCATCGAACATGACGATGTTGCCCGCCACCGTGCCGTGCTGGGCAGCCAGCGCCCCGCGCGTCCTCGCCTGGGCCGCCGCAAACCAGTTGGTGGTCGCGAGCAAGCGCGCCTCGACCACACAGGTGCCGCTCGGGTTGCGATCGACGAGCTGGACGTTCTCGTCGCCGATAAGGAAGCGCGGCTCCACCTGGTTGCCGAGGTCGATCGCCACGCTCTCGGCCACCGCCGAGGCGCCGAGCAGCGACAGGGTGGTGTTGGCCTTGTTGACCGGCAGCGGCACCTGGAATGCGCTGTAATCGACGGTTGGCAAAGCCGCGTCGGCGATCGTGCCGAGCAGGCCGGTGAAAGTGAAGGTGAAGTGCGGGATCTGCTTGGGCGTCAGGTCGATCGAGACGTTGCCGCGCGTGCCGAGCAGGATGTGGCGGACGCCGTCATGATTGAAGTACAGCGTGCCCGCCTCGAAGGCGCCCGAGATCGGATCGTACTGGACGTCGACCCCATCATCGACGGTTTCGGCCAGGCCGCACATGCGCAGCAGCACGCCGTAGCCTGGGACGTCGCCTGCAGCACCGGCACCGGCGATCTCGACCTGACCGGCCACCGTGGCATAGGTGCCGACCAGGATCACGCCCTGCTGGCCGAGATAGGGCAGCATCAGGTCTCGCGATGCCTGATCGCCGGCCAGCGGCGTGATCGTCACATTGTTCATCTGGATGGCATTGGCGGCACCGGTCGGTACCGGGTCGGTGCCATAGGTGACTTCGAGTTTCGCCAGGACGGCGAGCTTTCGGTAAAAGCGGGATGCCATGGTTACTTGCCTTTCCCAGCCGGATGTCCGGCGCCAGTGTCATCGGCCGGCTTGACGGCCGGCGCGCGCGACGGAGACGCGGCCGGCTTGGCCGGTGCCTCCGGATTGGTGAAGTCGCCATCGCGGACAAGCTTGCCCGTTGCCCGGTCGATGACGTGGCGGCCCGCCGGGCGCGCCTGGTAGGACTTGGTCATGGTTGCTCCTCGAGGTAGCTGGCGGCACCGAACACTTCTTCCCACCAGACGGTGCCATTCTTGGTTTTCAGCAGTTCGCCCGAGACGTGCTCGATCGGATCGGCGGAACCAGGCGTCACGAAGCCGATCAGGCGCCCGCGCATGGCGCGTGCTGGGTTTTCGGCCGCGCGCGAGAGCTGGGCGAGCCGATCGTTGACCGCCTGGTCGTTGAGAGCAAGCTTGATCCCGTCAGCCATCAGAACCCCTTGAGGCTGTCGCGGGTGAAGACGCGGTTCGGCGCGCTGGTCTTGATGGCGCCGCCGCCGGCCGGCTCCGGAGCTTCGCCGCCGTCGTCAAGCTCGATAAGCCCCTTGGCGACATCCTTCAGCCAGGCGACGGCCTGGTTGTAGGCTGCCGTCACCGGGCTGTCCTTGTCGGCCGCCTTGCCGTGCAGGAAGTAGCGCGCGAGATCCGCAGCCACCTTGACCAGGATGTCGGGCACGGTCACCAGCGGCAGCGAGTACTTCTTGGCGATGTAGCCGTCGATCAGGGCGGTGGCGTCGTTGACTGCCCGGCCGACAACGGTGTCGTCGATCGTCGTCGGCGGACGGTTGGTGCGGTCGGTCAGCTCCCGCAGCTCCTTTTCGCCGAAGCGGTCGATCAGATCCTGTTTGACCGCGTAGCTCATGCGGCCGCCACGAAAAGCCAGATGAAGTAGGCGAGCCAGACCAGCAGCGTGGCCGCCAGGGCGGCAACGAAACGGAGCAGCGCCGAAAGCGCGGCTCCGAAGTCGTAATCGCCGCCATGGGCGCTGCTGCTCGGCCAGAAGATCGTGCCGGCCCAGATCAGGACTGTCAGCGACAGTGGCAACAGCCAAATGGGCAGGATGGCGTGCACGGTCAGATCAGCTCCACGACCAGGTTTGGTTCGGCGAACAGGGCCTCCAGCTGCTCGGGGCCTTTGAACGCCCCGAGCTGATGCTCGACCGGCGCCTTGGAGTGGGCGATGCCGGCGCGGCGGAAGCCGTCAACCTTGGAACGGATGCGAAGGCCGGCCGGCAGTTCGTCGCCGTTCTGTTCCTTCCAGGCGTCGATCGCGGCCGACATGCGCGGAAATTTGGCGCGAAACTCGGCTTCGGTGTCCAGGTGCCCGCCCTGGCCGCCAAGTGCATCGAGCGCGTCGTCCAGCGCCAGCGAGCCTGCGGAGCCGGCCGTCTCGCCGGCCCCGCCCTGGTCGTCGCTCTGCTCGCTGGTATCGGTCCCCGTCGCCGCCCCCGACGACGGGGCATCCTGGCCTTGTGCAGCTCCCGCCGCTTCCAGGCCGGATGTTTCCTTGGGAGCGTCAGCCACCATTTTTGGAGCCTTGGCCTTCGCTTCGCGCAACGCTTTTGCCATCGTTCAATCCTCGTTTTCGGGGTCTTTGAAAAGGAGCCTCGGGCGGGCTGCTTTTCAAAAACCCCACCGGCACCGTTGGGGATGCCGGCAGGGGCGAATTCGGCGAGCCGATCAGGCCAGCCACGGAACCTTGAGCAGCTCGGCGGTTCCCTTCCACTCGTTGGTCTCGCCACCGGCGCCCAGCTCGTTGTTGAGGATCTTGAGGCCAGCACTTTCGAGCGACGGCGGCACGACCAGAAGGTCGGGCGACACGCCGATCGGGCGGCCATAGTCGCCCTTCATCGAGCCGAGCGCGGCACGAGCGATCGCATAATTGGCCGCCGTGAGGGGCTGCTTGGAGCCCCAGCACCACTGCCAGAAGCCGAACCCGACCGCCCAGCGGCCATCGGCGCCGTACAGGAACTGCTTGTTCATGAAGACATTGTCGTCAGTCGGAGCGTCCTTGCTGACGAACTGCGCCTCCTTGCGGATCTGCAGGATCAGCGGATTGATCGGCTGCTTGCTGTCGATCAGGAACCAGGGCGTGCCAGCACCACCATCGGTATTTGCGACGGAAGCCTCAGCGCCGTTTTCGTCGAGCACCACGTGATCGGTGTCGAAGAAGTTCGATGCCGACGATGATGCCGGCCGCCGACCTGGTCGGAGCGCCCACGGTCAGCCCGTTTGTCTTGGCCACCGTCTGATCGTCGACCGCGTAGCAGGGCTTGCCAATGTCGGCGATGGTGATCGCATCGGCCGCCGCCGAGTTCGCCACCTTGAAGACGCCCTGGGCGACATCGATGTTCAAGTCGCCGGCCGCACCATCGGAGTTGTCGACGCGGTGGTTGGCGATGCCGACACCGGTCAGGCCGAGAGCCGTCGCGCCCTTGGTGGCGTAGCCGGTGGCATTCCGCATGACGATCGAGCCGGAATAGATCAGCGTCGCGGCGGCCACGCCGAGCGACAAGATCGTGCCGACCAGCTGGGAGGTGTTGCGGTCCTGGGAAAGAGCGGTCATGAAATCAGGTTCCTTCAGGTGGGGACGTCGCCCCGGTTGATCAGATCAGCGGGCGGCCTAGGCCTTCGCCTCAGCTTTCAGGGTCTTCTTGAAGTCGTCGGCGGTGATGCCCATCGCAGAGCAGACCGCGAGCTGAGCCTCGGTGAGATCGGCGGCCTCGCCATCCTTCCTTGGTGTCTGCAGCTGCGGCGCGGTCAGGATCGGTGCCGAGCCCACGAACGTCTCGAACTTGGCCGGGTCAGCCTTGAACAGGGACAAACCCCAATCCTTCAGCGCCGGGATCAGCTTGCCGGCCTTCATGGCGGTGTTCACCGCTTCCTCGGCCTTCCCGTCGACCACGGCGCCTTCCAGCGTGTTGAGCCGGGTCTGCAGCTCGGTCACGGCGGCGATCGCCGGCAAGGTCGACCCGACCA
>NZ_RZQE01000379.1:0-5870 GCF_004022955.1 Mesorhizobium sp. M7A.F.Ca.US.002.01.1.1
CCCAGGGCTCAAGATCGGTCTGGTCGGCATGAACCGGCTCTTCGGGAACCTCGGGCTGCGAAGCGTTCGCTGCTTCCTCGGCCTTCGCCTCGTCGGTCTGCGCCCCCTGCGTGGCGGCGTCCTCGTCGGCGATGCGTGAGACGGCGCCCGGCTCGAGATCGATGGTCACCGGCTCGCGGCGGCTTTTCGAGTGTCGCATCTTCGGCGTCTTGACCATGCCTGGGCTCCGCACATTCGCTTCGTCTCAACGCCTGGCGGCGCATGATGGTTCAGAAAGGGTCTAGCACATCACCAAGCGGTGAAAAGGGGCGGTGTGATGACGCGGCTCAGCGCGGCGCCTGCAAAAGCGCCAGCAATGCCTCCTCGTCAGGTTGCGCGGCAATGCGGATCCTTTCGCCGGTGGCATCGTCGAAGGCTGCGGCGATGCGAGCGGAAAGCGCAAAAACCCATGTTTTTTCGAAGAGACCGCGCAGAGCGGGCCGTCTTGCCAACATCTGCATCGCCGCCGCCGCCTTGGCTGAATAGAGCAATACCGCGTCGGCAGGTTGCCCCGACAGGCGTTCGAGGGTGACTTCGTCCGGATAACCCACTGTCAGCGTGTCATAGGTCTCGACGGCGTGGACCCGAACGCCCGCCGTCCCGAGCCTCTGTTCGAACGCCGGAAACCGCACGCGCCCACACAGGTAGACAATCGTCTTTCCAGAAAAATCGGCAGCGAGAACGTCGGCCAGCGCCTCGGCATCGCCCGGGCCTTCACTGACCGACAAAAACCCCGCTTTGCGGGCAGCTTCCGCAGTCCGCCTACCGACGGCATGACAAGGCAAGGCGGCGAGCGTCGCGATGATTTCTTCCGGCGCATGGCGCATGGCATTGGCGCTTGTGACGGCCTCCGCGACGGCATCGTCCGGGATCAGTCCGGCAGCGGCGGGCAACGCCTTTGTTTCGGGCAGGGGCAAAAGAAACCGCCGAAAAACTGCCTCCTCCAGCCGATGCGCTGTGCGCGAAGCACCCGGTTCCGGCCTGGTCACCAGGACGCGAAGCATTTCAGAGCCAGCCGTCGAAGAACTTTTCGCCGGCCCTGGCGCGCACGCTCCGGGCCGCTTCGCCGCCGATGCGGGCGGCGTCTTGCGCCGATCCCTGCAGCTCGACCGTGTGTGACTGTGTGCCGTCGGGCGAGATGATCAGCCCGGCAAAAGACAGCTTTCCGGCCTCGATCGCCGCATAGCCGGCGATCGGCGTGCGGCAGGAGCCATCGAGCGCCGCTAGGAAGGCACGCTCGCAGGCCAACGCCTGGCCGGTCGGCACATCATGAACGGCCGCCAGCATCTTTTCGACCTCGCGGTCGCCGATACGAGTTTCGATGCCGATCGCGCCTTGCCCCGGCGCCGGCGGGAAGACATCGAGCGGTATCAGGTCGGTGACGACATGCTCGAGCCCAAGCCGCTTCAGCCCGGCATAGGCCAGGATCGTGCCGGCGGCGACGCCTTCGTCGAGCTTGCGCAGCCGCGTCTGCACATTGCCGCGGAACATCACCACGTCGAGATCCGGCCGCATCCGGCGGATCAGCGCTTGCCGCCGCAGCGACGACGAGCCGACTTTCGCCCCGCGCGGCAGTTCGGCGATCGTCTTCGCCGCTTTGCCGACAAAGGCGTCGCGTGCGTCCTCGCGCGGCAGGAAGGCCGACAGTTCGAGGCCGTCGGGCAGTTGCGTCGGCATGTCTTTCGACGAATGCACGGCGATGTCGATCCGGCCGGCCAGCAGCGCCTCCTCAATCTCCTTGGTGAACAGGCCCTTGCCGCCGGCTTCCGACAGCGGCCGGTCCTGAATGCGGTCGCCGCTGGTCGAGATGACGACCACCTCGAACGCCTCCGCCGGCATGCCATGCGCGGCCATCAGCCGCGCCTGCGTTTCATGCGCCTGCGCCAGCGCCAGCGGGCTGCCGCGTGTTCCGATTCTCAAGATTGTTTGCATGGCGCGCAGTCCGTGATAACCCCCCGGCAAGCGAGGCTTTTCCGGGGTTCTCCTAACGGGGAAAGCCCCATGATACAATCTTTAGGGACAGCGACGAATTGATCCGCGTGCTGGGCATAGAGACGAGTTGTGACGAGACCGCCGCCAGCGTGGTGGCCATCGACGGCGACGCCGCGCCAAAAATCCTGTCCAACATCGTGCTCAGCCAGATCGAGGAGCATGCCGCTTTCGGCGGCGTCGTGCCGGAAATCGCCGCGCGCGCCCATGTCGAGGCGCTGGACGGCATCATCGAGGCGGCGCTTGCCGATTCGGGCACGGCGCTAGCCGATATCGACGCGATTGCCGCCACCGCCGGCCCCGGCCTGGTCGGCGGGCTGATCGTCGGGCTGATGACCGCCAAGGCAATCGCCGCGGCGGCGAACAAGCCGCTGATCGCCATCAACCACCTCGAAGGCCATGCGCTGACCGCAAGGCTGACCGACGGGCTCGACTTTCCCTATCTCTTGCTGCTGGTCTCCGGCGGCCATACGCAAATCGTCGCCGTGCGGGGTGTCGGCGACTACCAGCGCTGGGCAACGACTATCGACGACGCGCTCGGCGAAGCCTTCGACAAGACGGCCAAGATGCTCGGCCTGCCCTATCCCGGCGGACCGAATGTCGAAAAGGCGGCACAGGCCGGCAACGCCTCGCGCTTTGCCTTTCCGCGTCCGATGAAGGGCTCGGCCCAGCCCGACTTCTCCTTCTCCGGCCTCAAGACCGCCGTGCGCCAGGCGGCGAGCGCCATTGCGCCGCTGAGCGACCAGGACGTCGCCGACATCTGCGCCTCGTTCCAGGGGGCCGTAGCCGATGCTCTGGCCGACCGTGTTTCTCGCGCGCTGACGCGCTTTCGCGAGACATTTCCCGGCACCAGGAACCCAGCCCTCGTCGTTGCCGGTGGTGTCGCCGCCAACCGCACGATCAAGACCATGCTGGAGCGGCTCTGCGCCGAGACCGGCTTCACCTTCATTGCGCCGCCACTGAAACTTTGCACCGACAATGCGGCGATGATCGCCTGGGCCGGCATCGAGCGGCTGCGCGAGGGCATGGCGCAAGAGAACGGCTTCGATTTCGTGCCGCGCTCGCGCTGGCCGCTGGACAGCATCTCGGCGCCGATGGTCGGCTCCGGCCGGCGCGGAGCCAAGGCATGAACGAGGTGGCAATGAGCGGCAACGTCACCGCGCCAAGCGGCTGGCGCGTTGCCGTGCTCGGCGGCGGCGCCTGGGGCACTGCCTTGGCCTTGGCCATGCTGCGCGCCGGCCATTTCGTCCGCCTTTACGCGCGCGATCCGGAGACCGTCGCCGCGATCGACCGCGGCGAAAATCCACGCTACCTGCCGGGCATTACGCTCCAGCCCGGCATCGTGGCGACGAGCAACATCCAGGCCACGCTCGACGGTGCCGATTGCGTGCTGGCGGTGACGCCGGCGCAGTCGCTGCGGGCGACGCTGGCGGCCGCGAAGGACCATATGCCGGCCGGTATCCCGCTGGTTCTGTGCGCCAAGGGCATCGAAAGCGAGACTGGCGCGTTGCTATCGGCGATTGTCGAAGAAATCCTGCCGCTCAATCCGGTTGCCGTTTTGTCGGGCCCGAGCTTCGCCAACGACGTCGCCCGCGGCCTGCCGACGGCCGTTGTGGTCGCCGCCCGCGACGAGGTGTTAGTCGCCGATCTCGCCGCCCCCTTTTTCGCCGAAAACCTGCGCTGCTATTCGAACGACGACCTGATCGGCGTCGAGATCGGCGGCGCCTTGAAGAACGTCTTTGCCATTGCCGCAGGTGCCGTCACCGGGGCGGGTCTCGGCGCCAGCGCCCAGGCCGCCATGGTGACGCGCGGCTTTGTCGAATTGCGCCGCATCGGCGCTGCCTTCGGCGCCAGGCCCGAAACGCTGATGGGGCTTTCCGGCCTTGGCGACCTGCTGCTGACCTGCTCGTCCACCCAGTCGCGCAATTTCGCCTATGGGTTGGCGCTCGGGCAAGGCAAGCCACTTGCCGGATTGCCGCTGGCAGAAGGCGTGCCGACGGCGGCGATCGCAGCCCGCATTGCGACCGAGCGCAACATCGACGCGCCGATCATTGCCGCCGTCGCCGCCATACTGGATGGCACCATCACCGTCCGGCAGGCCGTGACGGCGTTGATGACCCGGCCGCTGAAGACCGAAACCAACGATTGATCCCCACGACTTTGAACGATCAGGAGAAAAAATGCTGTTTGCTGTGATTTGCAAGGACAAGCCCGGAAGCCTGCAGGTGCGCCTCGACACGCGGCCCGAGCATGTTGCCTTTCTCGAGGGGTTGAACGGCGACAAGAAGCTGGCATTCGCCGGTCCGTTCCTTGACACTGAAGGCAAGTCCAATGGCAGCCTCGTGGTCGTCGAAGCGCCCGACCTGGCTGGCGCCCAGGCTCTGTCGGCCGCCGACCCCTACGCCAAGGCCGGGCTGTTCGAAAGCGTCGAAATCCGCCCGTGGAACTGGACGTTCAACAAGCCGGCGGCTAGTTAAATCCCGGTCGCCAGCGCGACTCCAAGGAGGAGAAAGACATGAACTACTGGCTGTTCAAATCCGAGCCATTCAAGTTCTCCTTCGAGATGCTGAAGGCCAAGGGCAAGGCCGGCACGCAATGGGACGGCGTGCGCAACTACGCGGCGCGCAACAACATGAAGGCGATGCAGATCGGCGATCTCGGCTTCTTCTACCACTCCAACGAGGGGCTGAACATCGTCGGCATCGCTGAAGTCTGCGCGCTTGCCCATCCCGACACCACGTCCGACGATCCGCGCTGGGAATGCGTCGACATCCGCGCCGTAAGGGACGTACCGAACCCGCCGACGCTGGAACAGGTGAAGGCCAATCCCAGGCTTGCCGACATGGCGCTGGTGCGGCTCGGACGGCTTTCCGTGCAGCCGGTGACGCCGGCCGAATGGAAGGAAGTCTGCCGCATGGGCGGCTTGACGCCGGCTCCGTGACGGCGCTCACGCCCAACAGTGCCAAACAGTTCATTCTCGACAACACGGCGCTGATGGCGCCGCCGCACGTGCCGGAGATCCTGCTTCATCTTGCCGACGAAGCGCATGACCTGTGGCAGCGGACCGAGGAAGAGCTGGTCGAAATCGGCCTGCCGCCGCCCTTCTGGGCTTTCGCCTGGGCCGGCGGCCAGGGCCTTGCCCGCTATGTCCTGGACAATTCCGGCACGGTGCGTGGCAAGCACGTGCTCGACTTTGCTTCCGGCTCCGGCCTTGTCGCCATCGCCGCTGCCAAGGCCGGTGCCGCCAAGGTGATCGCCTCCGACATCGATCCGTTCTGCGCCACCGCGATCCGGCTCAACAGCGAGATCAACGGTATCGGGACCAAATTCCTCGGCACGGATTGCATCGGCACCGATGCAGGTTGGGACGTGGTCCTGGCCGGTGATGTTTTCTATGACAAATCTTTCGCTGACCGGCTGGTGCCATGGTTCGCAACGCTGAAGGCGCGCGGCGCCGAAATCCTTGTCGGCGATCCCGGCCGGTCGTATCTGCCGAAGACAGGGCTGGAGCCGCTTGCGGTCTATGAAGTGGCCGTCACGCGGGCGCTGGAGGATGCGCTGGTCAAGCGCACGACCGTCTGGCGGTTCGCTTGACGCGATCGCCGAACAGGCGTTCCATAACATCCAGATCAGAGGGGGGGAGCTCATGGATTTTTCAGCAGTGAACTGGCTGGCGGTGGTCGCTGCCGCGATCGTGGCGTGGCTGTTCGGCGCCGCCTGGTACATGAGCCTGAGCAAGCCGTGGCTGAAGGCCGCCAAGCTCGATCCGGCCACGATGAAGAAGTCGCCGCTGCCCTTCGTCGTCAGCTTCATCGCCGAACTGGTCATGGCCACCATAATGG
>NZ_RZQE01000037.1:0-25259 GCF_004022955.1 Mesorhizobium sp. M7A.F.Ca.US.002.01.1.1
TCCCGCGTCTACGTGCCGCGCAACGGCCATAACGCGCTGGAGGGTTCGGCAAGCGAGCTTGCCGACGGACATGCGCTGGAAAAGGCCTATTTCGGCTATGGCGATCGTCAGACGGCGCACGCATAATCGGGCAGGCAAGGGCTACAACAATGATTTTCGACTACTGCGTCATCGGCGGCGGCATCGTCGGCCTGGCGACGGCCATGCGGCTGCTGGAAACATATCCCGGCTGCAGCCTGATCCTGTTGGAAAAAGAGGAGGCTCTCGGCAAGCACCAGACCGGCCACAACAGTGGTGTCATCCATGCCGGCATCTACTATCCGCCAGGCAGCCTGAAGGCCGAGCTCTGCCGCAAGGGCGCGGATGCCACCAAGGCCTTCTGCCAGGAGAACGGCATCCGCTTCGATGTCTGCGGCAAACTGCTCGTCGCCACCTCCGCACTCGAAGTGCAGCGCATGGAGGCGCTCCACGAACGCTCGAAGCAGAACACGATCGAAGTCCGGCGCGTCAGCGAGGGTGAATTGAAGGAGCGGGAACCGAACATCCGCGGTCTCGGCGCGCTTTTCGTGGCCTCGACCGGCATCGTCAGCTATGCCGATGTCTGCCAAGCCATGGGGCGGCGCATCAGGGCGCTTGGCGGCGAGATCCGCCTGTCGACGCGCGTCACCGGCATTCGCGAAGTCATCGATTCCGTCGATATCGCGTCGGCCGGCGAAAACTGGCAGGCGAAAAAACTGGTGGTCTGCGGCGGTCTCCAATCGGACCGGCTGGCCGTGCTCGCCGGGCTTTCGATCGAGCATCGCATCGTTCCCTTCCGCGGCGAATACTATCGCCTTCCCGCATCGAAGAACGACATTGTCCGCCATCTGATCTATCCCGTCCCGGATCCAGCCCTGCCCTTCCTTGGCGTGCACCTGACGCGGATGATCGACGGCAGCGTCACGGTCGGGCCGAATGCCGTTATCGGTTTTGCCCGCGAAGGCTATCCACGGCTTTCGTTCAATGTTTCGGACATGGCCGACTACGCGCTGTTTCCCGGCTTCTGGAAAACCGTGTTCGCCAACCGCGGATCTGCGGTAACGGAACTCCGCAACTCGCTCTGGAAGCCAGGCTATCTGGAGGAGTGCCGGAAATACTGTCCGAGCCTCAAGCTCGCCGACCTGCTCCCGCACGAAGCAGGCATCCGCGCGCAAGCCGTGCGCAAGGACGGTGCCCTCATCCATGATTTCCTGTTCGCACAAACGGACCGCATGCTGCACGTCTGCAACGCGCCTTCCCCCGCCGCCACCTCGGCGATCCCGATTGCAGAGATGATTCGAGATCGCCTCATACAGGGCTGCTGAAAATGAGGCGGTACGCACTGGAGCCCAACTGAACGCTGGAGTATCTGCCTGGGCACCGGCCGCGGCCAACGCAGCTTTTGCGTCGGAACCAGATCGGCGCACCACCAGGCCAGCAATGCCGCTCCCGGCGAGAGGGTAGCAACTTGGCCTGCGGTTTCCGCAAGCAAAGGTTCCGTGTGGACGACGGCTTTTTTGGCTGCGCAAAGATCTCAGGCGAAACGACGGCTGACGTCATTGGCAGGGTTCGCTCCCGGCTGACCGCCATTTTGTCGACCGTCATAGCTGGACGGCCTCCCTATGGCACCAGAATGGTACACGTCCATAAGACGCACCGACACCCAAGCCAGCCTAGCTAACCAGAAGCCTTTAAGTCTTTGAAATTATGTCGCTATTTATGGTACCGTTGGCTGGGATCGAACCAGCGACCTCCGGATCCACAATCCGGCGCTCTAACCATCTGAGCTACAACGGCACGTTGCCTGAGCGGATCGAAACAGAAACTCATCCGCCGCTCTGTCGTTCGGCGATGCGTCCTTACGGGCTTATGGATTCTAATTCAAGGCTTTTGGAAAGCAAAGGTCACTTCCCCACATCGGCGCGGCATTCGCCCAGCAAGAAGGCGCAGGCAAGGACCAGGCGACGGACAAAGAAAAAGGCCGGCGGGAGGAGGTGCCGGCCTTTTCCTGTTACGAGCCAGCGGGAGGAGGTGCTGGCTGGTCACCCCGGGGAGCAGAGGGAGGAGGTTCCACTCACCGGGTATTCCTTGATGGCTGCCATCATACACCTGATCGTTTTTAAGAAAATGCGACCTTTTGTTGCATCTTCAGATCATGCGCAAATGTTAGGCAACCTTGATTTCCTTCATCGCCTTCTCGAAGGCGGTCTTGATCGGCTTGGAGACGTCCTCGGCGGCCTTGGAGGCAACGGCCTGGAAGTCCTTGGCCTGCTCGACGGTCGATTCGACGCGCTTGCGCAGGAAGGCGGTCTGCAGCTCGACGACTTCCGACAGCGACTTGGCGCCGATCAGGGCTTCGAGGTGGGAAAAACCGGCCTCGGCATTGGCACGCAAAGCGGAGATGGTCTTGAGCGACAGGTCGTTGGAAACGGTCTTGGCGGTCTCGTAGGTCGACTCCAGAGCCTTCTGGGTCTCCTCGGCGCCGGTCTTCAGCTTGGCATAAGCCTCTTTCGACTGCTCAACGCCCTTTTCGGCGAAAGCGCGAATCTGGTCAGTGGCCTTGGAAGCGTCGAAGCTCGGGAATTCAACGTTTTCGATCGTCTCGGCGGTCTTGGTCCTGGACATTTTCCCTCCTTTTCAGCGGCAGCGGCTTTGACAGAAAGCCGTCTCGTTCATGTATGATGGCAATATAAAGGCAAATTTTGTGCATTGCAATATCTTTGTTGCAGTGCACCATAAATTTCTTTTGGGCCGTTAACCAAGAGCCCAGATTCCAGCCTTTGCACGTTCTGGCTTGTGGACCTTCGCGCCTCCGGCTTTTATTAACAAAGCGTTAACTGCAAAATCGCCGCTCCGTGAGGTCCGCCAAGCGCATGCCGTCCGAATATTCCTTCCTTGATGTCGCCGTGCTCGACGCGGTCCGCCAGCGCTTTGCCGCAGGCGACGCGATCGCGATCCTGTCGGCGGATCTGGAGCAGGTGATCTGGGCCAATGGGCCAGGAGCCGCGATGTTCGGTTATCCCGACATCGAGGCGATCATAGGCGCCTCGGCGCAGTTGCCCGTGATCGCCAGGCGCCAGATCATGGCGACCAGCGGATTTCCCGAGATTGGCAGCGACCGCGCCATCATGGTGCGGCTGGCGACCGGCATGACCAGCCGCGCCGTCGGCTTCCTGGCCAGTGCGGTGACCATGCCGGACGCCGAGAAGGCGATCATGCTGGCAGTGCCGGCGGCTCAGACAGGGTCACGCAGTGCCGGCGAAATCGCCGCGCGCGCCATTAGCGGCTTCACCGAGGATGGTCATTTCATCGCCTTTGTCGATGCCAGGGGCAACGTTGAGGCGGCCTCGGAAGGATTTTCGGCACTGGGCATCCTGCCGGAGACGCTGGCAGCACTGGTTGCCGACGTCGCAGCCGAGAGCGACCGCATCGTCAAGCGCCTTGTCCCGGGCGGCACGGCCTCCTACCCGGCGGGGCTGGCAAGATTGACCGAGGAGCGGCATCTGCTGGTGGTGATCGACGAGGACCAGCTCGACGACACAGCCCCTGCGGGCGAACACCTCACGCAAACCATTGCCGAGGCGGCACCAGCTGGCGATGCGGCTTCGCAGCCGGAACAGGGTGGCGAGACGCCGACCGAGGAACCAGGCGCCGCACTGCCGACCGAGGACGTCGCCGCATCGCAGCCGCATGCGATCACCGACGTGATCGGGCAGGCGCCGACGGCTGCCAACAGCGATCAGGCGGCAGCAGAGCCCACACCGGCGCAACACGACCATTGGTACTTCAACGCCGGCGAGGACGGAGGGGAACAGGCGCCGCGACCAGCTGCGTCCGGACCTGAAGCGCCTCAAGAACCGGCGGCCCTGGAAGTCCAGTCCACCTCCGCGGCCACGCCGACGACCGTCTCGGCGATAGACCGCGCAGCGGCGCCGGTGCGCTTCGTCTGGCGCACCGATGCCGAAGGCAAGTTCAGCGCGCTGTCGCCGGAATTCGCCGACATCGTCGGCAAGCCGGCGGCCGACGTGATTGGCCGACGCTTCAGGGATGTCGCCGCCACATTCGGCCTCGACCCCTCGGGCGAGATATCGGGGCTCCTCGAACGGCGCGATACCTGGTCCGGACGCTCCGTGCTGTGGCCGGTCGTCGGCACCGATCTGAAGATACCCGTCGACCTGGCGGCGCTGCCTGTCTATGGGCGCAGCCGCGCCTTCGAGGGTTTCCGCGGCTTCGGCGTTGCCCGCGCCAGCGACGCGGTCGTCGATCCGGAGGCCATCGGCATGGCGCTGGTGCCCAATGGCCGGGCGCCGGCAACGCCGGAACCGCAAGTCATCCAACCCGCGCCCGAACAGCCGAACGCTGAGGAGCCCAGGGCCGAGGACGCTCAGGCATCGGATCCGTTCAAGGGCGAGGTGCCGGCGCTGACCATCGTGCCGAAACAGGAGCGGCGCTTTGCCGACAAGGTGATCCGGCTCGCCGAACATCGCCAGCCAGCCAACGACAAGGGCCTCTCGACCCTGGAACGCAGCGCCTTCCGCGAAATCGGCGAGCGGCTGAAGAAGGAGAGTGCTCCGGTCGAGCCACCAGAGACTGAGACTGCTGAGGCGTCGGCAGCGGAGACCGAGGCTCCGGTCAAGGCGTCCGACGACCCGATGCGCACCGGCGGCATCCCTGCGTCAGGGCCAGAGAACGAACCGGTCGAGCCATCCGAGACCGATGTCGATGCCGAAGACGAGCAGGATCTGGCACGGCTTGACGGTCACCCGGACGAAGCGGCTCGTGAAGCCCCCCCTGGGATGAATGTGACGGGCTCGTTGCTGGACTATGCCGGCCAAGATGACGAACGTGGCCCCGTGGCGGCGGAACCAGAGAACACCGCTGCGGTTTCGCCCGGCGAAGAGCCTGAAGCCACTGACGCGACACATGATGTCCTCGATGACGACAGCATGACGTCAGCAGATTTTCGCGATGCCGAAGACAGCGAGGATTGGGCGCAGCCCGACGAGGAAGCCGCATCGCCTGACGAGCAGGCGGTTGCCGCGCAGGCCGTCAATGCAGGCGACGCTGCGGAAATACGCGTCGAGCGCCCTCGCCTGCAGGTTCCGCCGCTCAAGGCCGAAGGGTTCGTGCCGTCGGCGTTTTCCGCCGGAGATGAACACAAGGCCCCGGACACGTCGCTGCTCGGTAAGCTGCCCGTGCCGCTGCTCATCCATTCCGGAGACCAGTTGCACTATGCGAACGAGGAATTCCTCAGCCTGACCGGCTACGAGGCGCTCGACGATCTGGCGGATGCCGGCGGCCTCGGCGCGTTGTTTGCCGACCCCTATGCCGACGACGGCGTTTCCGACGGCACCGATCGCGCGCTGCGGTTGAAGACGCGTGATGGACAGGAATTCCCGATCGAGGCCATTTTGCGCTCTGTCCCCTGGCGCGACGGCAAGGCGCTGATGCTGGTCGTGCGACGCTCCGGCGAGGATGATGCGCCGGCGAGCCTGCATGTGGTTGGCGACGAGCAGACGCAGCCGGATATTTCCGAGCTCAAGGCGCGCATCGCCGAGATGCGCACCATTATCGACACCGCCACCGACGGCGTCGTGCTGATCGGCCGTGACGGCACCATCCGATCGATCAGCCGGCCGGCCGAAGCACTGTTCGGCTTCGACAGCGACGATGTGACCGGCAAGCCGTTCGCCTCGCTGTTTGCCATCGAAAGTCAGCGCGCGGCACGCGACTATCTCAACGGACTGTCCGAGCCCGGCGTGGCGAGTGTCATGAACGACGGCCGTGAGGTGATCGGTCGCGAATCGCAAGGCCGCTTCATTCCGCTGTTCATGACCATCGGCCGGCTGCCCAACGCCAGCGGCTTCTGCGCCGTCGTTCGCGATATCACGCAGTGGAAGCGGGCCGAAGAGGACTTGACGCAGGCACGTGCGGTGGCCGAGCGCGCGTCCTCGCAGAAGACCGATTTCCTCGCCCGCATCAGCCACGAGATCCGCACCCCGCTCAACGCCATCATCGGCTTTTCCGAACTGATGGTCGACGAGAAGTTCGGACCTGTCGCCAACGACCGCTACCGCGACTATCTGCGCGACATCAACCGCTCGGGCAATCATGTGCTCGACCTGGTCAACGACCTGCTCGACATCTCCAAGATCGAGGCCGGCCAGCAGGAGATGGCCTATGAGGCGGTGTCGCTCAACGACACGCTGGCCGAGACGGTGGCGATGATGCAGCCGCAGGCCAATCGCGAACGGGTCATCATCCGCTCCAGCTTCGCTTCGCGGCTGCCGGAAGTGGTGGCGGACCTGCGCAGCGTGCGCCAGATCGCGCTCAACATCCTGTCGAATGCCATCCGCTACACCCAGGCCGGCGGCCAGGTGATCGTCTCGACCGCCTATGAGACGTCGGGCGACGTCGTCATGCGGGTGCGCGACACCGGCATCGGCATGAGCCATGCCGAGATCGAGCAGGCGCTGAAGCCGTTCAAGCAGATCAACGCGCTGAAGCGCGGACGCGGCGACGGCACCGGGCTTGGACTGCCTTTGACCAAAGCGATGGTGGAAGCCAACCGTGCCCGGTTCACCATCAATTCGACCCCGGGCGAAGGCACCTTGGTCGAGGTCGCTTTTCCATCGACCCGTGTGCTCGCGGAATAGATCAGCCCTCCACGCTTCGATCCCGATAAAAAGAAAAAGGCGCCCAAAGGCGCCTTAAGAGATGGGATTGCTGTCACAACGGGGGCTTGAGCGAATTCGGATCCTCGGGGCTGAGGAACGGGATTTCTCCCTCAAGTTACCTGCGACTATCGACGCCGGACCTTAACAACCCCTTACCGGGGCGCCGGAAAATTTACGAATGTGTACCACTCATGAAATCTAGGTAAATTCTAGCGAGATATTTCGTTAACCATTCCGAAGTCACTTTTTCATACGTGTCGTTGCCTCAAAACCGGGCCACTTTTGAGCGACATGCATTAGCAGCTACTCGGCCAATTGCGGCAGGTTCTTGAACAGCTCAAGCGCCTCTGGATTGGCGAGCGCCTCCTTGTTCTTGATGGCGCGGCCATGCACCACGTCGCGCACCGCAAGCTCGGTGATCTTGCCCGACTTGGTGCGTGGGATGTCGGTGACGGCGACGATCCTTGCCGGCACGTGACGCGGGCTCGCGCCGCTACGGATTTTTGCCCGTATGCGTTTTTCCAGATCCTCGTCGAGCTGCACGCCGGCGGCCAGGCGCACGAACAGGATGACGCGCACGTCGTTGTCGAAGTCCTGTCCGATGCACAATGCTTCCAGGATCTCAGGCATCTGCTCGACCTGATTGTAGATCTCCGCCGTGCCGATCCTCACCCCGCCCGGGTTGAGCGTGGCGTCGGAGCGGCCATGGATGATGAGGCCGCCATGCTCGGTCCATTCGGCGAAATCGCCATGACACCAGACATTGTCGAAGCGCTCGAAATAGGCCGCCCGGTACTTCTTGCCATCGGGGTCGTTCCAGAAGCCGATCGGCATCGCCGGAAAGGCTTTTGCGCAGACCAACTCGCCCTTCTCCTGTCGGACCGGCCTGCCGTCGTCGTCCCAGACATCGACGGCCAGGCCGAGGCCGGGTCCCTGGATCTCGCCGGTCCAGACCGGCTGCGTCGGCACGCCGAGCACGAAGCAGGAGACGATGTCGGTGCCGCCGGAGACCGAGGCCAGATGTACGTCCTTCTTGATGCCGTCATAGACAAAGCGGAAATCTTCCGGCGACAGCGGCGAGCCGGTGGAGGAGATTGCCCGCACAGTGGACAGATCATGCGTGCGGATCGGCTTGAGGCCGGCCTTGCGCACGGAATCGATGAACTTGGCCGAGGTGCCGAGGAAAGTCATCTTCTCGGCATCGGCGAAATCGAACAGCACATTGCCGTCGGGGTAGAAGGGCGAACCGTCATAGAGCAGCAGCGTCGCACCCGAAGCGAGCCCCGACACCAGCCAGTTCCACATCATCCAGCCGCAGGTGGTGAAGTAGAAAAAGCGGTCGCCGTCGGTGAGACCGGCATGCAGCCGGTGTTCCTTGACATGCTGGATCAGCGTGCCGCCGGCCGAATGGACGATGCACTTGGGAATGCCGGTCGTTCCCGACGAAAACAGGATGTAAAGCGGATGCGAAAACGGCAGCGGCTCGAAGGCGACGGGCTTGCCGGCGAAGGGCGACAGCGCCTCTTCCAGCGCCACCGCCTTGTCGATGATCCCGGCGACATCGCTCGATGTGCCGAGATAGTCGACGACCAGGATCTTGCGGACAGTGCCGAGCTTGGCCGCGACCGCGGCGATCTTGTCGGCGACTTCGATCGCCTTGCCATTGTACCAATAGCCATCCGGCGCGATGAAGACGACGGGCTCGATCTGGCCGAACCTGTCGAGCACGCCCTGCTCGCCGAAATCGGGAGAGCAGGACGACCAGACGGCGCCGACCGAGGCGGCGGCCAGCATGGCGGCGACGGTCTCCGGCATGTTGGGCATCATGGCGGCAATGCGGTCGCCCTTCTTCACCTTGAGCGACAGGAAAAGCTGCTGCAGCCGCGAGGTCAGCGCGTGCAACTCGTTCCAGGACAGCCGGCGCTCGACCTTGTCTTCGCCGCGAAACACGATTGCGTCGCCTGAGCCGGTCTTCTTCAGCAGATTCCCGGCGAAATTCAGTGTCGCATCGGGAAAGAAAGAAGCGCCGGGCATCTTGTCGCCGTCGACGAGCAGCTTGTCGCCCTTGCCGCCGACGATGCCGCAGAAATCCCAGACCAGGCTCCAGAACCCTTCACGGTCCTCGACCGACCAGGCGTGAAGCTGCGAATACGAGGAAAACGCTACGCCGGCTTTGACTCCGGCGGCCTTGGTGAAGGCGGTCAAGGGTGCTGCGTCAATCTGGTCTTGCGTCGGGGTCCAGAGCGGTTGTTCGGCAGCCATGATCGTTCCTCCACGGTCGCCATCGCTTATGCATATCGCAGCGCAGCAGAGCAAGATTTTGTTCGGCTGATGCGACCAGATGTGCGCAAATGCCATCGCCGGGCCATAAAGACTTGAAATGCCTCAGCCCTAAGTCGTAGTGACAACTTGAAGTCGTAGTGACGGCCGGAAGTCCTGGTCACGACCGGGGTCGTGGTGACGACCGGGGCCGTGGTGACACCTGGGGTTACACCCGTCGCGCGATTTGTCGGAATGGAAGCATACGGGGCCATATGCCATCATCTATGATCCGGCGCGGAATATGGGCGATCGGCGCTGCCGTGATCGTCGTCGCGCTGGTCGTTGCCGCCCTGCCGCTGATTGCCTCCACCCGTATCGTGCGCGACCGCATCGCCTGGGAAATGAGTGCGTGGAGCGGCTTCCGTGTCGCCATCGACGGTTCGCCGCGTATCGAGGTCTGGCCGACATTCCGCGCCATCCTGACCGATGTGACGCTGTCACAATGGACCGACACCGAGGCGCCGCCGGTGGTCGAGGCAGAACGGGTCGAGGTCGACCTTTCCGCCATGGCGGCCTTGCGCGGCGACGTGGTGTTTTCGACGGCGCGGCTGGTGCGGCCGACGATCCGGGTCCAGCGCACGCCTGCCGGCCTTTTCCTGCCCGCTGTCCCGACCGGCGGGCGCATCACGCGCTCCATCGACACGGCGCGCGGCCTGGTCAACGCCGACCCCGCCAAACCGGACCTCGACAAGCTGCCTACCGACACCTTCGGCACGGTCGAGTTTCGCGACGGCCGCATGGTAGCCTCCATCGGCGGCAAGGACGTCGAGATCCTGAGCAGCTTGAACGGTCAGGCAAATTGGGCGGCGATGAACAGCAATGCGACGCTGTCGGCAACCGGCATCTGGCGGGGCGAAAGCGTCGCGCTGGACGTCGCCTCGGCCAAACCGCTTGTGCTGTTTGCCGGCGGCACGGCGCCGCTGACACTGTCCTTCAAGGCGGCGCCCGCCACCTTCTCGTTCGACGGCACGGCCAGCATGTCTGAAAATACCTATTTCGACGGTCAAGCGAAGTTCTCGGCGCCCTCGCTGCGGCGTGTCCTGGAATGGTCGCAGGCCGGCATCGCTCCGGGTGCGGCGATCGGCTCGGTCAGCATTTCGAGCAAGATCACCGCGACCGGCGGGCGCGTCAAGTTCGACAACACGGCGATTGCACTCGACAACAATCCGGGGATGGGTGCGCTGGACCTCTCGCTTGGTGAAGCACAACCGGTGATCTCCGGCACGCTCGCCTTCGACACGCTCGACCTCAGATCGTTTCTGTCGGCCTTCACCCCGCTGGTGCCGACCGGAGGGGCGGGGCCTGGCGAAATCGACACAAGTTTCGCCGACAAGATCAATCTCGATCTCAGGCTGTCGGCGGCGCACGCCACGGCGGGGCCGATCCAGCTCGCCGACGTCGCCGCCACGGCCCAGGTCAAGGATGGTCTGTCCGTCTTCGACATCTCCGATGCCTCGGCCTTCGGCGGCAACATCCAGACCAGCCTTCGCTTCGATCGCAAGCCGGAAGGCTCGCAGGTCGAAATCCGCCTTCTGGCGTCCGACATCGACGGCGGTGCTTTCGGCACGGCGGCAGGGATGACGCGGCTGGTGCCGGTCGGCACGGGCACCGTCTCGGTGATCCTCAAGGGGCCGGGCAGAACCTGGGATTCCATCTTCGACAATGCCGACGGCTCGGTCTCGGCGACCTTCGGGCCGGGTGCGTTGAGCAAGCTCAACCTGCCGGCCTTCCTCAAACATACCGAACAGGGCGGCTTCTTCGCGCTCGACGATGTCTCCGACGCAACATTGCCGATCGACGGTGCCGAGATCAAGGCCACCATTTCGAAGGGCGTGGCGCGAATCGACAAGGCCGAGGCCAATTCAGCGAAGTACAAGATCTGGCTGTCCGGCATCGCGTCCTACGCCGGGCGCGGACTGGCCTTGTCCGGCGGCGTCATTCAGCCTGACCAGGCGGCAACGCAGGCCAACGGCCAGCAAGGCCCCAACCAGTCGTCGTTCTTCGTCGGCGGAACCTGGAGCACGCCGTTCATTTCCCCGATCAGCCGCGGCGTTTCCGGGGAATAAGGGGTCGCGTTTTCATCTTCAACCGCGCTGCGCGGCCTGCTCGTCGAGCTGGCGCTGCACCTCACGCCGCTTGTTGGCAAGCGAGGCGATGATGACGCCGATCGCCACGACGGCGATCAGGATGGTGCAGGCGGCGTTGATTTCCGGCGTCACGCCGAGGCGAACCTGGCTGTAGATCTTCATCGGCAGCGTCGTCGCGCCCGGCCCGGAGGTGAAGCTGGCAATGACCAGATCGTCGAGCGAAAGGGTGAAAGCCAGCATCCAGCCGGAGACGATCGCCGGCATGATGACCGGCAATGTGATCTGGAAGAAGGTCTTCACCGGCGTTGCGCCAAGATCCATCGCGGCTTCTTCCAGCGAGCGGTCGAAAGTCATGAGCCGCGACTGCACGACCACGGCGACGAAGCACATGGTCAGCGTGATGTGGGCGAGCGTCACGGTGAGGAAGCCGCGGTCGAGCCCGACGGCGACGAAGAGCAGCAGCAGCGACAGGCCGGTGATGACTTCCGGCATGACCAGCGGCGCAAAGACCATGCCGGAAAACAGCACCCTGCCCTTGAAGCGCGTGTAGCGGGTCAAGGTGAGTGCCGCCAGGGTGCCCAGCACCGTCGCAACCGTGGCCGAGATCAGGCCAACACGCGCCGTCACCCAGGTCGCGTCCATGAGACCCTGGTTGTGGAATAGCGAGACGTACCATTTGGTCGAGAAACCGCCCCAGACCGTGACCAGTTTCGATTCGTTGAACGAGAAGACGATGAGCAGCACGATCGGCAGGTAGAGAAAGGCAAAGCCAAGCACGATCGAGGTGATGTTGAAGCGGCTCCAGGTGGCGTTCATGAGGTCACCTGTCCATTTCCTGAGCGCGCGCCTGAGCCCGCTGGAAGAGCATGATCGGCACGATCAGCAGCAACAGCAGGATGACGGCCACGGCCGACGATACCGGCCAGTCGCGATTGGCGAAGAACTCGTTCCACAACGTCTTGCCGATCATCAGCGTCTGCGATCCGCCGAGCAGATCGGGAATGACGAATTCGCCGACGGCCGGAATGAACACCAGCAGACAACCGGCGATGACGCCGGGCAGCGACAGCGGGAAGGTGATTTTCCAGAACGCACTGGTCGGCGGGCAACCGAGATCCTTGGCCGCCTCGATCAGCGAATAGTCCATCTTCTCGAGCGCGGAATAGAGCGGCAGCACCATGAACGGCAGGTAGGAATAGACGATGCCGATGAAAATCGCCGTATAGGTGTTGAGGATGATCAGCGGCTGGTGGATGATGCCGGTGGCGAGCAGCAGCTGATTGAGCAGCCCTTCGGGCTTGAGAATGCCGATCCAGGCGTAGACGCGGATCAGGAACGAGGTCCAGAACGGCAGGATGACCAGCATCAGCAAGGTCGGGCGGATCGTCGCCGGCGCGCGCGCCATGCCGTAGGCGATGGGGTAGCCGACGAGCAATGTCAGGACCGTCGAGACCGCGGCGATGATGACGCTGGTCACATAGGCGTTGAAGTAGAGCGCGTCCTGCGTCAGCCAGGTGTAGTTGTCGAGGCTGAGCTGTTTCAGCTGAGCCAGGAACCCTGAGATACCGCCGCTGAAATCGAGCGCCGGCGTATAGGGCGGAATGGCGATCGCCGTCTGCGACAGCGAGATCTTGAAGACGATGACGAACGGAATGAGGAAGAAGAACAGCAGCCAGACATACGGGATGATGATGACCAGTCGGCCAACGAAGGCAGCACCCAGCCTGGCAAGGATGGATCTGCCGGCATTGGATGCCGGAGAGGCTGATGCTGTGGTGACGGCGGCGCTCGACATGGTCGCCCCCTACCGCGTCAGCACGACGCCGGCGTCGGGCCGGAAGGAAACCCAGGCGCGGTCGTTCCAGCTCAACGGATCCTCGGTGATGCGGGCCGCGTTCATGGTGCTGGCGCGCACCACCTGGCCGTCGTCCAGCCTGACATGATAGACGGTCATGTCGCCGAGATAGGCGATGTCGTAGACCTCGCCCTCGATGGCGTTGACGGCCTCGGCCGGCTTCTTCGACGACACCTTGATCTTTTCGGGCCTGATGGCGAAGGTGACGGCCGTCCCAGCCCCGGCGGTGCCGGCATTGTCGGTGCGGATGGTGATGCCGTTGCCGGCGTCTATGCTGGCGCTGCCCGCCTCGCCACGCGCGATCTTGCCCTCGAACATATTCACGTTGCCGACGAAGCCAGCGACGAAACGCGATCCCGGCGCCTCGTAAACTTCGGCCGGCGTTGCCACCTGCATCACCTCGCCCTTGTCGATGATGGCGATGCGATCGGCCATGGTCATCGCCTCTTCCTGGTCGTGGGTGACGACGACGAAGGTCAGGCCGAGATTCTGCTGCAGGTCCATCAGTTCGAACTGCGTCTCTTCGCGCAGCTTCTTGTCCAACGCGCCGAGCGGCTCGTCGAGCAGCAGCACCTTCGGCCGCTTGGCGACCGAGCGGGCGAGCGCGACGCGCTGGCGCTGGCCGCCGGACAGTTGATGCGGCTTGCGCTTGGCGAACTGCTCGAGCTTGACCAGCTTCAGCATCTCGGCAACGCGCGATGCGATTTCGGGCTTCGGCATGCCGTCCTGCTTGAGGCCGAAGGCGATGTTATTCTCGACCGTCATATGCGGGAACAGCGCATAGGACTGGAACATCATGTTGACAGGCCGCCGGTAGGGCGGGATGCCGCGCAGATCCTGGCCATCGAGCAGAATGCGGCCGGCTGTCGGCTCCTCGAAGCCGGCGAGCATTCTGAGCAGCGTCGACTTTCCGCAACCGGAAGCACCGAGCAGCGCGAAGAACTCGCGCTCGAAGATGGTCAGAGACAGATTGTTGACGGCGGTGAAGTCACCGAACTTCTTGGTGACGTTGTCGAACTGGATGTACGGCTTGGCGTTCGGGTCGTTCCACGGTGCAAAATCCCTGCGGATGCTGCCAAGCGATTTCATGTCCCACTCCGTCCTGATTTTCTTGCTTCTTGCCCCAGGTAAAAACGGTCCCGGCAGGTGGCTGCCGGGACCGTGTCGGATTGCTTACTGGCCGGTGACGATCTTGGTCCAGGTGCGCGTGATGACGCGCTGGGTCTTGGGATCGTATGGCGAGACGGTGTAGAGCTTTTTTATGGTCTCGGCATCGGGATAAACCGAGGGATCCTCCAACAGTGCCTTGTCGACGAATTGCTGCGAAGCCTTGTTGCCGTTTGCGTAGAGCACGTAGTTCGACGACTTGGCGATAACTTCCGGCTTCATCATGTAGTTGATGAACTCGAGCGCCTCTGCGACATGCGGCGCGTCGGCAGGGATCGCCATTTGGTCGAACCACATCTGCGCACCCTCCTTCGGCACGGAATAGCCGATCTCGACGCCCTGCTTGGCCTCGACCGCGCGGTTGCGGGCCTGGAACACGTCACCCGACCAGCCGACGGCCAGGCAGATATCGCCGTTGGCGAGCGCGTTGATGTATTCGGAGGAATGGAACTTCCTGATATAAGGTCGGACCTTGAGCAAGGTCTCCTCGGCCTTGGCGATATCGTCGGGCGATGTGCTGTTCGGGTCGAGGCCGAGATATTTCAGTGCAGCCGGAATGATGTCGGCCGGCGAGTCCAGCACGTAGACGCCGCAGTCCTTCAGTTTGGCCAGGCTGTCGGGATTGAAGAAGACATCCCAGCTGTCGATCTTGTCGGTGCCGAGCGCCGCCTGCACCTTCTTGATGTTGTAGCCGATGCCAACCGTGCCCCACATGTAGTTGACCGAGTATTCGTTGCCGGGGTCGTACTTGGCAGTGCGTTCCGAAACCGTATCCCACATGTTGGAGATGTTGGGCAGCTTCGACTTGTCGAGCTTCTGGAACACGCCGGCCTGGATCTGGCGCGCAAGGAAATTGCCGCTGGGCACGACGACGTCATAGCCGCTGCCGCCGGCAAGCAGCTTGGTCTCAAGGATTTCGTTGGAATCGAAGGTATCATAGACGACCTTGATGCCGGTTTCCTTGGTGAAATCGTCGATGATCGAACTGTCGATGTAGTCCGACCAGTTGAAGACGTTGACGACACGATCTTCGGCGTGACCGCCGACGGTGAAAAATGTCAGGAATGCCGACGTTGCCGAAAGCCAGAGCGCTTTGCGGATCATGCTATTCTCCTTTGATGAGTGTTCCTTCACCGGCTCGTCGCGACATCAGCGCGACCGGCATTTTCTTCAGACTATTGAGCTTTCCAAGGGGCGACAAGCGCGAACTGCCGAGACCATGCAGGCGGTTGGATGCGATGGTTGGATGCCCCTGAGGCGGCCTGGGAGGCGTGCCAATACCGTCAGAGGCTTTCGCCATGGCGCGGGCAGAGATACGACGATATGGTCCGGTCCCGATCGGACCGGCTGGGAGACTTGGCAAGATACGCCTGTCTTGTTGTTGCCGTATTCCCAGCCTGCCCGTGCCGCAGCGACGTTGTCAATGGCAAAGCTGCAGGCCGCTTCAATTAGGTGACGGCACCCCGGTGACCCCTGCGCGTTCGGGCCTTGCCTGGCGCTTGAATTCGAGCCCGATATGGACGAGCAGCGCCGTGACCACAACCGCGCCGCCGATGATGGTGCGCCCCGACGGCACCTCGGAATGAATGAGCCAGACCCATATCGGGCCGAGGATCGGCTCGAACGTGCCGAGCAGCGCCGCGATGGCCGCCGGGATCAGTCGCGCGCCGGTGGCGAAGAAGGCCAGGCCGAGGCCGAGATTGACCACGCCGAAGGCAAACAGAAAGCCCATGTCACTGCCAGATACGGCGAGGGTCGATGCCTGCGAGACGGCAAAGCCGGCCGCGAGCATGGTGCCGAGGCACGTCGCCGGCGTCATGCGCACGCCGGAGAACCGCCGGGTGATGACGGTGGCGACCGAAAACATGACCGCGATCAACAGCGCCAGCCCATCGCCCATGGGCGAGACGGCGCCATCGAGCGATTCCGACACCATGATGGCGACGCCGGTGATGACGGCGGCGATTGCCACCCAGGTCGCGACACCAACCCTTTCGCGAAACAATGCCCAAGCAAACAGCGCCGCCAGCAACGGCACGCCTGCCTGCATCAAAAGGATGTTAGCGACGGTGGTGTAGGCGAGCGCCACGACGAAGGCGGTCGATGCCGTGGCAAAGCAGATCCCGACGGCAAGGCCGGGCAACCCCATGTCGCGGAACAGCTTCAGCATGCCACGCCAGCCGTCACGCCAAACCATGAAGCAGACCAGGAAGGCGGCTGCCCACACGGATCGCCAGAAAATGACCGTCCAGCTGTCACCGACAGTGATGAAGCGGGCGATGGCGCCGCCGAAACTCCACATCAGCGCCGACAGGAAGACCAAAAGCATGCCGACGCGCTCCTCGCGCGGCGAGACGGCTGGCGATGCGACGATCGGCGATGCGGTATCGATCATGGCTGCCACTGTCGGGCTCTTGTGGACGGGACGATGCGCAAGGGACGACAAAAAGATGCTCTGTTGGCGTAACGCAAAGGCGCAGGCCGGAACTGAGCCAGCGGCCGCCGACAATTGTGGCACCTTCCTCCATTTCAGAAGAACACGGCGTCACTGAAAATCGAAAGCACTCAGGCCCGTCACCATCTCGTCGAGGCCGAGCGGGCGCGTCACCGGCGGTTCTGCCCGCGCCAGGCAGCCGACGCGTTCGCAAAGCCGGCAAGCAGGCCCGACCGGTGTCGCCGCGACGGTGCCGGCCTTTGCGGTGATTGCCGCACCGGGCAATGCCGCGCCATAGACGATATCGTCACGAAAGCCGATGTCGCAACCGAGCAGCAGCGCGGTGCGGCGCGGGCGTTCCGAGAATGCGCCTTGCGGCCCTTCCAGCGTGCGGGCGATGCACAGGAACTCGGCGCCGTCGGGCATTTCCACTGCCTCGACGAAGACCTGGCCGGGCTGGGTGAAGGCGACATGCACGGGCAGCTTGGGACAGCCGCCGCCAAAGCGGCTTTGAGGAAAGCCCTGGCTGCCGGCCTTGCGGAAGCGGTTGCCGGCATTGTCGACCTCCAGCATGAAAAACGGCACGCCCGAGGCACCCTGCCGCTGCAGCATGGTCAGCCGGTTGGCCGCCTGTTCGAAGGAGACCCCGAAGCGCGAACGCAGGACATCGATGTCATAGCGGGCGCGCACGGCAGCCGCGTGAAAGGCCTGATAGGGCATCATCAGCGCATGCGCCGCATAACGGCCAAGTTCGAAGCGGGCCAGGCGGCGCGCCTCGTCGGTGCTCAGCTTGAGCGCCTGGATCTCGCCGGCGACCGCGACCGTCATGCGGATCAGGCAGGCCTCCATCGCGACTTCGCGCAACTGGTCGAACGGCGACAGGCGTTCGGACAGGAACAGGCGCTGCGAATGACGATCATAACGGCGGCGCCAGTTCGGCATGGTCGCGACCGGCAGCACCTTGACCACGATGCCATATTCGCGCTTCAGCCAGGCCTTCAGCGCGCCGAACAGATCGTCGCCGGGATCGAGCACCGAGGTGAACGCCGCGGCCTCCTCCTCGAGGGCAGCGAAATGGTTCGGCCGGCGCTCGAAAATCTCGTGCACCTCGTCGATCGGCAGGCGGGCGCCGGAAAGCGCCGTCGCCCGACCCTCGCGTGCCAGCAATTCGTTGAGGTCGGACAGGCGCTCGGCCTGCTCGCGATAGGCGCGGAACAGCTTTATCACGGCCGCGGACGCATTGGGCGCCGCCTCGGCAAGCTCGATCAGTTCCTGATCACCCGGCAACTCGCCGACCAGCAGGGGGTCGGTGAACACTTCCTTCAAGGCAGCGACAGATCCCCTCGCCTCGCCCTGCAGCTCGTGTGGATCGACCTTGTAGACGGAGGCCAGCCTGAGGATCAGCTGCACCGTCAGCGGCCGCTGGTTGCGCTCGATCAGATTGAGGTAGGACGGCGAAATGCCGAGACCCTCGGCCATCGCCGTCTGGGTCAGGCCCTTGGCGTTGCGAATGCGGCGGATGCGCGGCCCGGCGAAGATCTTCTGGTCAGCCATGGACTGTCCTTTACAGCAATTTACACGAATTCCTGGGCACGGGCCTTTTACAATAATGACAAATTTACAACGCACTTCTGTCAAACGCAACACAGGTTTTCTCTTATATCCTCTCAGTTTACCTGATTTTTGTGGCTGATTTCGCGCAGAAATGTAAATCCAGTCATACCCAACTACCCCCAAATGATTGACGCCTTGACACAGATCAGCAATTCCTCGGAGTGACCAATGACTGATTTTTACAACCTCGTCCCATCGGCGCCGGAAGGTCGCTTCGACGGTATCGAACGACCCTACTCGGCGGCGGATGTGAAGCGTCTGCGCGGTTCGGTGCAGATCCGCCAGAGCCTTGCCGAAATGGGCGCCAATCGGCTGTGGAAGCTCATCCACGAGGAGGACTTCGTCAACGCGCTCGGCGCCATGTCCGGCAATCAGGCGATGCAGCAGGTGCGCGCCGGGCTGAAGGCGATCTACCTGTCGGGCTGGCAGGTTGCCGCCGACGCCAACACGGCTGGCGCGATGTATCCGGATCAGTCGCTCTACCCGGCCAATGCGGCGCCTGAACTGGTCAAGCGCATCAACCGGACGCTGCAGCGCGCCGACCAGATCGAGACCTCCGAAGGCAATGGGCTTTCGGTCGAAACCTGGTTCGCGCCGATCGTTGCCGACGCCGAAGCTGGCTTCGGCGGGCCGCTCAACGCCTTCGAAATCATGAAGGCCTTCATCGAGGCGGGCGCCGCCGGCGTCCACTATGAGGACCAGTTGGCGTCGGAAAAGAAATGCGGCCATCTCGGCGGCAAGGTGCTGATCCCGACTGCGGCGCACATTCGCAACCTCAACGCCGCGCGCCTGGCGGCGGACGTGATGGGCACGCCGACCCTGGTCGTCGCGCGCACCGATGCGGAAGCCGCCAAGCTGCTCACCTCCGACATCGACGAGCGCGACCAGCCTTTCGTCGACTACGACGCCGGGCGCACGGTTGAAGGTTTCTATCATGTCAGGAACGGCATCGAGCCCTGCATTGCCCGCGCCATCGCCTATGCGCCTTACGCGGATCTGATCTGGTGCGAGACCTCGAAACCCGACCTGGCGCAGGCCAGGAAATTCGCCGACGGCGTGCGCAAGCACCATCCCGACAAGCTGCTCGCCTACAATTGCTCGCCGTCGTTCAACTGGAAGAAGAACCTCGACGACGCGACGATTGCCAAGTTCCAGAAGGAGCTCGGCGCCATGGGCTACAAGTTCCAGTTCATCACGCTCGCCGGCTTTCACCAGCTCAACTACGGCATGTTCGAATTGGCGCGCGGCTACAAGGCGCGGCAGATGGCGGCCTATTCCGAGTTGCAGGAAGCGGAGTTCGCGGCCGAGGCCGATGGCTACACCGCGACCAAGCATCAGCGCGAGGTCGGCACCGGCTATTTCGACGCCGTGTCGATGGCGATCACCGGCGGCCAGTCGTCGACCACCGCCATGCATGAATCGACGGAGCACGCGCAGTTCAAACCGGCCGCCGAATAGCGAACAGAAAAACTCAGAGGAAACGCCCGACAGGGCTTGGGACACAAGGAGAAAACCAATGGCATCGATAAGCCGCGTCAAGGAACGCGCCGAGGAACAGTCGACAACGATGAGCGTCGACCAGCAGGCGACGATCCGCATGCTGGCCAACGACCTGCACCGCCTCAACCAGTCGGTTATGAAGGCGGTCGAGGCGGGCGTCTCGGTGGAACTCGTGCGCTCGGCACGACATCACGGCGGCGACGGCAACTGGGGCGATCTGCTGATCCCGGTGATCGTCACGCAGCAGAGCCACGGCTGACTGAAATTCATGCAACCGACCCTTCACCTGCGCAGCCCCTGCGCAGGTGAATTTTCTTTTTATGAAATGCACGTGTGGACAGTCGAGTACAGTAGCGTTGCTTGAAATTCACTGTCCCGGCGATGATTTCGGGCACTTTTATTTCAACTTGACATAGGCTGCGATCTCACGCCAATTGCGCTCCGGATTCAACTCTGCATTGAAATAGGGGCGAGCTTCTTGGCTGACTTGTGTGCCCGGTGAATCGCGAAGGCGAGACTCCAAGACATCCGAATCTGGTGACCCGCGGCTCAACCGCCGAGGCGATCCGTGATCCGTCGCAGGTGCTTGTCGTCGGCAGGTCGCCAATCAATCGCGTGGTGATTTCAAAGATCGTCGAGCGATCCGGGCTCAAGCCGATTTCGGAATCTCCCGACACGGCGGCAAGGATCTTGCGGTCGCTCATTCCCGGCGCGGTTGTCCTTGACGGCGGCGCCGACAACAAGGACTGCGACAATCTGATGTCCAGCATCGACGCGTTGCGCCGCGCCTCGGGCAAATCGCTGCCACCGGTAATCCTGCTGTCAACCAAGAATGGCACCACGGAAAGCCTGGGCCTGTCTGGTGTCATCGACGTGGTGATCGCCAAGCCGATCACGCCCGAACGGTTGCAACCGGTGATCGATCGCCTGATCGGCCGCTGAGGCAATTGCGGGAAAGTGTATAGCGGTTTTTCCGTCCGGAATCGAAACCAGGTAAGGCCGGGCGACCACGGATCGCCCGGCGATCAGGGATCGATGATGCTTTCGATCAGTCCGGGCAGTTGTCCGAGATCGGATATCTGGCGGAACCTCGATTCGGTTACCGGCGCTTCGACATGCTCCAGCACCCAGGTCAGTTCATGCGGCACATGAACACCCCACCCGCCGGCCTCGATGGCCGGCACCACATCCGACTTCAGCGAGTTGCCGACCATCATGCTTTTCGCCGGACCATCGCCGTGGCGGTTGAAGAGCCTGCTATAGGTGGCGGCATTCTTGTCGCTGACGATCTCGACCGCGTCGAACAGATCGCCAAGGCCTGAGCCAGCCAGCTTGCGCTCCTGGTCGAAGAGGTCGCCCTTGGTGATCAGCACGAGGCGGAATGCGCCGGCAAGCTTTTCGACCGTCTCGCGGGCGTGCGGCAAGGCCTCGATCGGATGGCTCAGCATCTCGCGGCCGGCATCGAGAATCTCCGCTATGACCGAGCCCGGCACGCGGCCTTGCGTGACCTCGATCGCCGTCTCGATCATCGACAGGGTAAATCCCTTGATGCCGAAGCCATAGACAGCGAGGTTGCGCCTTTCGGCCTCCAGCAATCGTGCCGAGATGTGCTCCGCTTCGCCATGGTCGACGAGCATGGCGGCAAAGCGCTTTTCCGTCAGCCGGAAGAACTGCTCGTTCTGCCACAACGTGTCGTCGGCGTCGAAGCCGATCGTCGTCAGTTTGTCATTGCGCCGCATTGAACGCCTCGATTGGAATTGGGACGGCCGAAACTAAGCCGATTGGCGTGATTTTCAACCGCACCGGGCAATGCCCGACGCGGCTCCCCTTCCCTTCCATAGGAGGGCACGGCTATACTCCACAATCCGCAACCCAATCTGGTGAATGATGCCGCCTGCAAAAAAGGAAGTCCGTCCGTCGAGCCGCGGAGGACGCGCCCGCACGCCTGCCTTCGTGAAAAACCAACGAGGCGTCAAGAACTGGAAGGAAGTCAGCGCCTGGCTGGAATGGCGCGGCATCGAGGACATCGAGTGCATCACGCCCGATCAGGCAGGCGTCGCGCGTGGCAAGATGATGCCATCGAAGAAATTCACCTCCAACACCTCGCTGGCGCTGCCGTCGGCAGTCTTCATGACGACGATATCCGGCGGCTACCCCGAGGATGGCAACGGCTTCCACTACCCCGAAGACGACGGCGACCTCAAACTGATGCCCGACCTGTCGACGCTGACGGTGGTGCCCTGGGAAGAAGACCCGACGGCCGCGGTCATCTGCGACCTCGTCCACCAAGACGGACGCTCGGTCGAGTTCACGCCGCGCAACGTGTTGAAGCGTGTGGTGGCCGCCTATGACAAGCTCGGCCTGAAGCCAGTGGTGGCGCCCGAGATCGAGTTCTACCTGGTGCGCAAGAATCCCGACCCGGACTATCCGCTGACCCCGCCGGTTGGCCGGTCGGGACGCGCGATCGGCGGCGGCGCCGGCTATTCGATCGCCGGCGTCAACGAATTCGACGAACTGATCGACGACATCTATCATTTCTCCGAAAGCCAGGGCCTGGAGATCGATACGCTGATCCACGAGGAAGGTGCCGGCCAGTTGGAGATCAATCTACGCCATGGCGACCCGATCGAACTGGCCGACCAGGTGTTCATGTTCAAGCGCACCATTCGCGAGGCGGCGCTGAAGCACGAGATCTACGCCACCTTCATGGCCAAGCCGATCCAGGGGCAACCCGGCTCCGCCATGCACATCCATCAGTCGATCATCGACAAGAAGACCGGACAGAACATCTTTTCGGCCGCTGACGGCTCGGAAACCGACGATTTTTTCCACTTTATCGGCGGCATGCAGAAGCATGTGCCGAACGCGCTGGTGATGTTCGCGCCCTATGTCAATTCCTACCGCCGGCTGACACAGGCGGCGTCGGCGCCGGTCAACAACAAATGGGGCTATGACAACCGCACCACGGCGTTTCGCGTGCCACGTTCGGATCCGGCGGCACGGCGCGTCGAAAACCGCATCCCGTCCTCCGATGCCAACCCCTATCTGGCGCTGGCGGCATCGCTTGCCTGCGGGCTGATCGGCATCACCAACAAGATCAAGGCCGAGCCCCCGGTCCTGACAACGGCCAATGCCGACGAGATCGACCTGCCGCGCGGCCTGCTCGAAGCCGTCGACCTGTTCGAGGGCGACGAGGAACTCTGCGCTCATCTGGGCAAGTCGTTCGCCGCGACCTATGCGGCGATCAAGCGCGCGGAATTCGAGACCTTCATGGAAGTGATCAGTCCGTGGGAGCGGGAGTATTTGTTACTGAATGTGTAGGGGAGCAGGGGAGTAGGGCAGTAGGGCAGTAGGGCAGTAGGGCAAGGATGACGGCCAAGATTGAATCGTACAGGGATTTAATTGTCTGGCAGCAAGCTATGGATCTGGCGGTATCGATCTACGAAACAACCAGAGCTTGGCCAAGGGATGAGCTCTACGGCCTGACGACTCAGGTACGCCGTGCAGCCACCTCCGTTCCCGCCAACATTGCCGAAGGTTACGGGCGAGAAAGCCGAGCTTCCTATCAGCAATTTCTCAGGATCGCCCAGGGATCACTCAAGGAACTGGAGACCCATCTGCTGATCGCGCAACGCGTCGGAATCGCCTCGCACGAGACGATCGAATCATTGATGGCCCGCAGTGAGAGCGTCGGAACGCTCTTGCGGCTTCTGATCCGTAAATTGTCCCCAGAATAGTCCCCACCTACTGCCCTACTGCCCTACTGCCCTACTGCCCTACTGCCCTACTGCCCTACTGCCTGCGAGCATCATGCCCTACCAATCCCCGATCTCCCCCGGCCGTTCCTGGTATGAGGACACGGCCGGCCCGCGGCCTGAATACCCGGCGCTGGATGGCGACCGGACATGCGACGTCGTTGTCATCGGCGGCGGTTTTACCGGCCTGTCGGCGGCAGCGCATCTGGCCAAGGCGGGCGCCAATGTCGTTTTGATCGAGGCGTATCGCTTCGGTGATGGCGCCTCCGGGCGCAATGGTGGCCAACTTGGCACCGGCCAGCGCGTCTGGGCCGAGGACCTGGAAGCCGAGTACGGCTTGTCCCGCGCCAAGGCGCTGTTTGATCTTGCCGAAGAGGCGAAGGCGCATCTCCTCGAATTCACTGCCGCCAACCAGATCGATATCGACTATATGCCGGGCCAGCTCTCGGTGGCGCACAAGCCGCGCTATGTCGATGACTACAAGGCGCATGCCGAGATCATGGCGAGCCGTTTTTCCTACCCGCATATCTCGTTCATGGATGCCAGGGAGACGGCGGAGCGGCTGGGCTCGACCGCCTATTTCGGCGGCACGCGCGACACCGGCACAGGGCACATCCATCCGATGAAGCTGGTGATCGGCACGGCGCGGGTGGCAGCGCTTGCAGGCGCGCAGCTGTTCGAGGGGACTCAATCAACCGGCATCATTTCCAGTGGCGGCAAGGTCAAGGTTTCGACACCGAGAGGCACGGTGACGGCGCAGAAATGCCTGATCGCGGTCAACGCCTATGGGGGCACGCTCGAGCCGGTGAGTGCCGCGCACGTCATGCCGATCGGTTCGTTCATCGGCGCGACGGTGCCTCTGGATACGCACTCGGACGTGCTGCCGGGCGGCGAGGCGGTCGACGATTCCCGCTTCGTCGTGCGTTATTTCCGCAAATCGAAGGACGGACGGCTGCTGTTTGGCGGACGCGAGGTCTATGGCGTCAACGATCCCCGGGATATCCACATCCACATCCGCCGCCAGATCGCGGAACTCTATCCGGCGCTCGGGGATGTCGAGATCACGCATGGCTGGGGCGGCTATGTCGGCATCACGGTGCCAAGAAAGCCGTTCGTGCGCGAAGTGATGCCCAATGTGATCTCGGCCGGCGGCTATTCCGGCCACGGCGTCATGCTGTCGAACTACTTCGGTAAACTCTATGCCGAAACCGTTGCCGGCAACCGCGACCGGCTGAAGCTGATCGAGGATCTGAAAATCCCGCCTTTCCCTGGCGGCCGGCGTTTCCGCACGCCGCTGCTGTTCCTGGCGCTCAACTGGTTTGCGCTGCGCGACAGGATCTAGCCGGCCGGCCTGATGTAATATTGTAATATTTGTTGTAACATTTGTTGCCCGTGCGACGCATTGCGCAATTTCCCGCAAAGGCGCAGAATCCTCTATGTTGGCGTACTGATGCCACAATCGCAGGCGAAAGCTGCCGGTTCTGGGCGATTGTTCGGGGATTGTTGCGGGCCTGCCCGCGTTGTTTTTGGGACCGATGCGGATCAGACGCCGGACTTCCGGCACCGATTGAAAGAACGTCGGCCCGCTTATGGAGGTGGCAAGAGTGAGAGAGCCCTTCAGTTTCGGTACGCCGGAACGTCGGCGCTTTGCCATGCAGTTCGGATACGACATGCGGCCGTCCTTCTGGCAGGAAGTCCGTTCGAACTCGCATCTGGTGATTGCCGCGATCGGCACCGCCGCACTGCTTGGCGTCGCCGCCGTGGCGCTGTGGCTGGCGCTGCCGGCCAGCGACAGGCAAGCGGCAGCGAGCCCCGAACAGACCATTCCAA
>NZ_RZQE01000380.1:0-5869 GCF_004022955.1 Mesorhizobium sp. M7A.F.Ca.US.002.01.1.1
GTCCTACATGGAGCGGATCGCGGCTGGCGTGCCGGGCGCCAGGAAGCTGGCTTTCGAGGCGGCGCGCCTGCCGCCTTTGCCGGTCCTGGCGCCACTCCTGGCCGAGGCGGAGACCGCGCGCGAGACGGCCGACATCGACGCCTTCGAGGAACTTTCCCTCCGCATGGCCGGTGCTGCCGTGGCCACAGCCTCTGGCGCTACGCATGTCAGCCGCGCGCCGAGCCGCCGCGACCAGAAGCGGGTGGCCGAGGCAGTGCGGTGGATCGAACTCGATGCCGACGGGCCGGTTTCCCTTTCAGCGCTTGCCGATGGGACGGCGACCAGTCCGTATCATTTCCTGCGCATCTTCCGGCAGGTGGCGGGCATGACCCCCTACCAATTCCTGCTCAAGACGCGATTGCACAGGGCCGCGGTGCGGCTACGCATGTCGGACGATACGGTTTCCGCGATCGCTTTCGGCGCTGGCTTCAGCGATCTGTCGACCTTCAATCGTCGTTTTCGGCGGATCATGGGGCAGACGCCAAGCCAGTATCGCAGCCGCCGTGGCGCATAGGCCGTTTCTGCTTGGTGAATCGGCCCGGTGCACCGCAAAGGCAGACACGCAGGCTTTTGCGTCAGGGCGGCGAAAACCGCCTTGGCCATATCGTCGCAATCATCGGTATCCATTTGAAATTACCATCAAAAATGACACTGGAAAAGTGCCGTGAAGGTTGGAGTTTCGGGCTTGCTTCCTATATAAGCACCAAGTGATTCCTGATTAGATTGTGATCCGATTTGACCGACCAGAAGACACCGCGCGGCGCCGACGGCGGCCCCACCGGCATCGAGCCGATATCCATCGTCGAGGAGATGCAGCGCTCCTATCTCGATTACGCCATGAGCGTGATCGTCAGCCGTGCGCTGCCGGACGTGCGCGACGGCCTGAAGCCGGTGCATCGCCGCATTCTCTTCGCCGCCCATGAGAGCGGCTACCATTGGAACCGCAAATATGTGAAGTCGGCGCGTCCTGTCGCCGACGTGATGGGTAAATACCATCCGCATGGCGATGCTTCCATCTATGACGCCTTGGTGCGCATGGCGCAGGACTGGTCGTTGCGCGTTCCGTTGATCGACGGGCAGGGCAATTTCGGCTCCATCGACGGCGATCCGCCTGCGGCGATGCGCTACACGGAAGCGCGGCTGACCAAGGTTGCGCACGAGCTCCTGGAGGATATCGACAAGGATACCGTCGATTTCCAGGACACGTATGATGCTTCCGGCAGCGAACCTAAGGTTCTGCCGGCACGTTTTCCCAACCTTCTGGTCAATGGCTCGGGCGGCATCGCCGTCGGCATGGCGACCAACATCCCGCCGCACAATCTCGGTGAAGTCTGCAATGGCGCCATCGCCATCATCGACAATCCGGCGATCGACCTGCCGGCGCTGATGGAGATCATTCCTGGCCCTGATTTTCCGACCGGTGGCATCGTGCTTGGCCGTTCGGGCATCTACAGCGCCTATTCGACCGGCCGCGGCTCCATCGTCATGCGCGGGCGCGTCAACATCGAACAGCGCGGCAACGACCGCGAGTCCATCATCATCACCGAAGTTCCCTACCAGGTGAACAAGTCGTCGATGATCGAGAAGATGGCTGAACTGGTGCGCGACAAGCGCATCGAAGGCATTTCCGATATCCGCGACGAGAGCGACCGCCAGGGCTACCGGGTCGTCATCGAGCTGAAGCGCGACGCCGTTGCCGACGTCATTCTCAACCAGCTCTACCGCTTCACGCCACTGCAGACCTCTTTCGGCGCCAATATGGTGGCGCTGAATGGCGGCAAGCCGGAAGTGATGAACCTGACCGATATGCTGAAGGCTTTCGTCGCCTTCCGCGAGGAGGTGATCACAAGGCGGACGAAGTTCCTGCTGCGCAAGGCGCGCGATCGCGCCCATGTGCTGGTCGGTCTCGCTATCGCAGTCGCCAACATCGACGAAGTCATCAAGCTGATCCGCACCGCGCCGGATCCGCAGACGGCGCGTGAGCAGTTGATGGAGCGGCGCTGGCCCTCTGGCGACGTGGAATCTCTGATCCTCCTGATCGATGATCCACGCCACCGGATCAACGAGGACGGTACCTACAATCTGTCCGAGGAGCAGGCGCGCGCCATCCTCGAGCTGCGCCTGCAGCGCCTGACCGCGCTCGGCCGCGACGAGATCGCCGACGAGTTGAACACGATCGGCGCCGAAATCATCGATTATCTGGACATTTTGTCTTCCCGCGCGCGCGTCCAGCAGATCGTCAAGGACGAGCTTGCCGCCGTGCGCGACGAGTTCGGCACGCCGCGCCGCACCGAGCTCACCGACGGCGGTTCGGACATGGAAGACGAGGATCTGATCCAGCGCGAAGACATGGTCGTGACGGTGAGCCATTCCGGCTACATCAAGCGCGTGCCGCTGTCGCTCTACCGGGCGCAGCGCCGCGGCGGCAAGGGCCGCTCCGGCATGTCGACCAAGGAAGAGGATTTCGTCACCCGGCTGTTCGTCGCTAACACCCATACGCCGGTGCTGTTCTTCTCCTCGCGCGGCATCGTCTACAAGGAAAAGGTCTGGCGGCTGCCGATCGGCAATCCGCAGTCACGCGGCAAGGCGCTGATCAACATGCTGCCGCTGGAGCAGGGCGAGCGCATCACCACCATCATGCCGCTGCCGGAGGACGAGGCCAGTTGGGGCGAACTCTACGTGATGTTCGCCACCACACGCGGCACCGTGCGCCGCAACGATCTATCCGACTTCGTCCAGGTCAACCGCAACGGCAAGATCGCCATGAAGCTGGAGGAAGAAGGCGACGAGATCCTCGGCGTCGAAACCTGCACCGACAAGGACGACGTGCTGCTGACCGCCAGTTCCGGCCAGTGCATACGCTTCTCCGTCGGCGACGTGCGCGTCTTCCAGAGCCGCAATTCGGTCGGTGTGCGCGGCATAACCATGGCCGAGACCGACCGCATCATCTCGATGTCGGTGATAGAGCATGTCGATGCTTCGCCGGCGGAACGCGCCGCTTACCTGAAGCGCGCGGCGGCGGAGCGGCGGCTTGCCACGGAAACGGCCGGAGAAGAGGAAGAGATCGCGCTGACCAATGAGGAGATCGGAGAGGAGACAGAGCTTTCCGACAGCCGATACGAAGAACTCAAGGCGCACGAACAGTACGTGCTGACGGTGACCGAATTCGGCTACGGCAAGCGTTCGTCGTCCTATGATTTCCGGCTGACCGGACGCGGCGGCAAGGGCATCCGCGCCACCGACGTGTCGAAGGCGGCCGAGATTGGCAGGCTGGTGGCGACCTTCCCGGTCGGCAATGACGACCAGATCATGCTGGTGTCGGACGGCGGCACCGTCATCCGGGTGCCGGTCAACGGCATTCGTTTCGCCAGCCGCGCCACCAAGGGTGTGACCATCTTCAACACGGCTGAAGGCGAAAAGGTGGTTTCGGTCGAGCGGATCTCTGAACCGCAAGCGGACGAAGAAAGCGAAGAAACCGTCGAGGGCGGTGCCGATGCCGCTGCGGCGTCTGACGCCGGTCCGGAGGGTGCGGACTAAGTCCGGCACCCAGGTTTTGACATGGCAACGCCGGCCAGCTGGCCGGCGCGGCAGCAAGTCCAGGCTTTATCAGTAGTGGCGATATGGCTTACGCGGGCCGAAGCCTTCGAAGCGCTTGGTGTTTGCCTTGACGCGGATGCGTTGTGCCTCCTGATGCAGCCCAAATACGGTGGCGATCAGCATGGCGACGGTCATTGCGGTGGCGAGCATGTAGATCAGCATGTGCGTGTTCTCCTGCGCCTAACAACGGATAGATGGGATTTTGGTTTCATCTAATTAAGGTGCAACCTAGTGAACGCTGCGTGAAGGCTTCGTGATCAGCGTGTTCATCTGTCGTTCATGTGCCGGAAAAGGTTCACGGCCGGCGCGCCGATCGGATTTGCCTTTGCGAGAGAGGCTCGCTAGAGCCTGTTCCATCTTGGTGGACGGAAGATGGAACAGGCTCTAGCTTTCATTTGAGCATGATCTCTAGGACAAACGAAAAACCGTTTGTCCGCAAAAACCGGTTTCCACTTTTTGGGATCATGCATTAGAAGCACCTGCCATGACCGAACGCATCGCCCTCTATGCCGGCTCCTTCGACCCGCTGACCAACGGCCATCTCGATGTGCTGAAGGCTTCGCTGGCCGTGGCCGACATCGTCTATGCGGCGATCGGCATCCATCCGGGCAAGCAGCCGCTGTTTTCCTTCGAGGAGCGGGTGAAGCTGATCGAGACCGCGGCGAAGGCGGAATTCGGCAGCGATGGTGCCCGTATCAAGGTCGTCGCTTTCGACGGGCTGGTCATCGACGCCGCCAGGAAGCACGGCGCCTCGATCATGATCCGCGGCCTGCGCGACGGCACCGACCTCGACTATGAGATGCAGATGGCCGGCATGAACGAGACTATGGCACCTGAGTTGCAGACGGTTTTTCTGCCCGCCAGCCCGTCCGTGCGCACCATTACCGCCACACTTGTCCGCCAGATTGCCTCTATGGGAGGCAACATCCGCCCCTTCGTCCCGGCGGCGGTTGCCGGTGCGCTCACCGCCAAATTCGCGAAATAAGATTCCGGAGATAGATATGCAGCTGAAAAAGCTCGCCTCGTTCCTCGTTGTGCTTGCCGGCCTTGTGACCGCATCGGTCTCGGCCTTCGCCGCCGACCCGGAAAACACCATGGTCATCACGCTGAAGGACGGCGACGTCACCATTGCGCTTCGGCCCGATCTGGCGCCAAAGCATGTCGAGCAGATCAAGAAGCTGGTGCGCCAAGGCGCCTATGACAACGTCGCCTTCCACCGCGTCATAGACGGCTTCATGGCGCAGACCGGCGACGTCAAGTTCGGCAATATGAAAAAAGGTTTCAGCGCCGAGGCCGTCGGCACTGGCGGTTCCGACCTGCCCGACCTGCCGGCCGAATTCTCGCAGACCGAACATTACAAGCGCGGCGTGGTCGGCATGGCCCGCTCGCAGGACCCCAATTCGGCCAATTCGCAGTTCTTCATCATGTTCGCTCCGGCACCGCCGCTCGACGGCCAGTACACCATCGTCGGCAATGTCGTCAGCGGCATGGAACTGGTGGATCACATCAAGAAGGGCGACCAGGCGGATAACGGCACGGTCTCCGACCCCGACCGGATGATCAAGGTGCGCATCGCCGCAGACAAGTAAAATTGCCAAATAACTCTGTTTTCTCAAAAGGATATCTGACATGGCCGAAATCAAGGACCGCGAGAACGCGCTCATCATGGAAACGACCAAGGGCACGGTCGTCATCGAACTTTTCCCCGACCTGGCGCCGGGCCACGTCTCCCGCATCAAGGAACTGGCTAGGGAAGGCGCCTATGACGGCGTGGTCTTCCACCGCGTCATCGAAGGCTTCATGGCCCAGACCGGCGACGTCAAGTTCGGCAATTCGAGCAAGCCTTCCTTCGCGCCGTCCCGCGCGGGCATGGGCGGCTCTGAGAAGCCGGACCTGAAGGCCGAATTTTCCAACGCCAACCATGGCCGCGGCACCTGCTCGATGGCCCGTTCGCAGAACCCGAACTCGGCCAATTCGCAGTTCTTCATCTGCTTCGACGATGCCGCCTTCCTCAACCGCCAGTACACGGTCTGGGGCCAGGTCATCGAAGGCATGGACAATGTCGACAAGATCAAGCGCGGCGAGCCGGTGCAGGATCCCGACAAGATCGTGTCGCTGAAGGTCGCGGCCGACGTCAAGTAAGGGCAAACGACAATGATGGGCGTCGTCTGGTCGCTTCTCGGCATCCTGTCCGGCGCCTTCATTGCCATTCAGGCGCCGATCAATTCGCAGC
>NZ_RZQE01000381.1:0-5854 GCF_004022955.1 Mesorhizobium sp. M7A.F.Ca.US.002.01.1.1
GCTTCGGCGTGTGGTCCGCGACAAAATCCGCTGTTGCGCGAATGGCCATGCTTCGGATGGCGGCCAAGTACGGCGATCAGATCTTCACCATGAAGATTGACGATCTCCTGCCTGAAGCGAAACGCTTTCTGGCATGGAAAGACGTCACGCTGGGCAGCGCACTCAATATGGCGACCGGTGTCGGAAACGGGGCCGGGAAGCCGGAAGCGAACATCGGTGACGAGCCTTACGATGATTCATATATGGCATTTTACAACGATGGCGATTTCACATCGAAACTAGAGAAGGCGCTGGCACGCCGCAGATCCTATGGCTGGGGTATCGACAGGTTTGTTCGCTACAGAGACGAGGATTACTTCGTCTTGGTTGCGGCCTTGGATAGTCTACTTAAAGAGAAGGAAGGCGCTGACAAAGATATCGTATCGATGCTACGACGGGAAGTGTACGAAAAAATCAGGGTCTATGACCTGCCGGTGGCAACCACGTTTGGTGTAAAAAAGCAGCCGCTTGCGTTCGAGGGGCTGTATGCGACCATCGACGACCTCGTAAAAATTGCCGAGCTCTTTCAAAATGATGGCGCAGTTTCAGGGAGCCAAGTTCTTAGCCAGCAGAAGACCCAAGAGGGTTTGACGAACCATCACAAGTGGGGCTTGACAACAGGCCGTCCAACCGGCCTGGGCCAGAGATACTTTAGTTCTTTCTGGATCGATGACTTCTCCTTTGATGGGTGCAGCGGAAATTTCGCACGGTTCATGGGTTACGGCGGACAGGTTGTTGCAATCCTCCCAAATAAGCTGATCGCTGTCCGACTATCATCGGCGCCCACAGACGACGAGAGCGTGAGTGATTTTTCCGGCCTGGTTCAGGCGTCTAATGCTGTCGCAAAAGTCTGCAACGACTGACAAATGCTAGCAGCATGGAAACACCGCTCACCTGTCTTTTCACGATGCTGGTATGAAACTACGATGAGGGCTTTGAAGGGTTAGACAGCCTGAAGTCGGAAATTGTCGAGCGCTTTGTCGAGACGATAGGAGTCGAATCACCGCTCGACCTCACCGCGACGAGAGTTGGAAAGGCGATCTCGATGTGGCGCTCAACGCGCCCGACATCGGTGGAGATTGTCGTGGGCTTCTTTGGCCATCCTCTTTTCCCGAGCCGAGCCCATTCTTGAGATCTTCGAGATAACGGGTGTAGAGCTCCTTGACGGTGATCGCCTCGCGATCGAGCTTGCGCTCTTCAGCGGGGTTGCCGCCCCTTGCAACCTGACCCAACAGGACTTTCGCCTCGCGCCTGGCTTCCGCACTATCCATTCTCCGAAGGCAGAGGTCACAAATTCGAGTCTGCAATTCGCAAAGTGTTCGGGGGTTCGAGTCGGGAGAGCGCTACCGCCTTTCCCCCCACTCAGCCTCGCCGCATTTCGCACTTCGTTGCCGCGCGTAGGCGTAGTCACTTAGCTCACAGCTGGCATCATGTGACGGCGCTTCGTCGCGTCATGTAGGACGACGCTTCTGTCTAGCAGATTATTGACGTCCTAGAAGTGTGCCCCGCCATGTTGGAAGGTCATAATCCGAGCGAGGCAGGCGCAGAAGCGACACCGCCATCGAAAGCCTGGGACAGCTTGCGGCCTGGCCCCGTCAGCCCAGTTTGGGCCCCCTCTTCATTCGATTGTCGTTGATGAATTCCTCGGCCGCCACGTAGTAGTCCCAGGCCTTTTGCGGATCTGTCTGGAGCAGTCGCAGGAAAGACCTTGCGCATGCGGCCTGAGCGCCAGCGGTCGAGATCATGTCCTGGATTCTTCTCCTCGCGATTTCGACACGATCCGATTTGGAACTCGTCTTCGTTATCTCCACGGCATCAAAGAGTGCATAGATCGTTCGAAAGCGATCCTCCCAGAGTTCCTCGCGCTGATTGAGCGCGAAGAAATCTATGGTGACCCTGCCGCGGCGGTGCGCATGGCCATCCTCCTGGGCGGGCAACGCGACCAGGCCCTCGAAGGTGATTAGCGATTCGGGATCTTCATCTGCTTCGCCCAAAGGGAAAACGAGGTAGGGCTGTTCGACAGCATTGAGTTCGGCCGCAGTGTTGGCTGCAGCGCCTCTTGCACCTGCGATCGGGAAGTAGTTTGACTTCCGCGCCGTGTTGCAGGCCTTGCAGGCAGCAGCGTAGTTGGAGAGATCGTACGCGAGCCAGTAATAGCCGCTACCAGTGCCTCCGGTATTAAACGCGTAGGTAGGCTTCTTGGCCTTGTTGGGCCAGGCCTTTACTTCATTCTTGGGCCTGAAATGCTCGACGTCCTGCGTCGCCTTGCCAGCGAACTCTCCTCCGAGGGGGAACTCGCAGAACGCGCACTTATTGGACTGCAAGCGCATGAAGATTGCCTTGATGTCGCTCCAGGAAGGCGCACCCTTGCTGAAAGCCCCGGCTGCGACGATCAGGGCGGTTCTCGTCGCGGCATCCGTGCGCCAGGCGGGCTTTTCAGCATCGACCAGGGTGCAGACATTCGCCAGTGTCGCATCCGCGTAGCGAATCATTCACTCCTCCGCCATCGAAGAGGGCTTCAGCCAACTCGGCATCTCGCGCTGCTCGGCAGATCGAGCTGCCTCCGTCGCGCCGCTGCCTCGCGCCGCCTGGCGCATGAAGTCGAGCGCTGCATCCCTGTCGCCACCCGTGGCAGCCTCCGCGAGCTTGTCCAGTTGCGCGCGAAATGCAGGAGCGCGAGTGGAATCGAGGCCGAACATGTCGGACCTTAGGATCTGGTCCGCGGTCTTCCCGTAAATCTCCTCGTCCGGTCGCGCCATCCTCGCCGTTCCGTTGGCGCCCGTCTCGACGTGGATGATGTTGGCACGCTCGAGGGATCCGACCACCAATGGGCTGTGTGAGGTGAAGATGAACTGCAGATTTGGGAGGGCGCGGGCAAGCACTGGGATCATCGTCTGCTGCCATTCCGGGTGGATGTGCAGGTCGATCTCGTCGACCAGCACGACGCCCTTGTTGTCCACCAGCCGTTTGCCGCTCGGGCAGCCCATGCACACATGATACAGAAGGTCGCCAATCCACCCGATGAAGGCCTTGAACCCGTCCGACATCGCGCTGAAGGGAACGAGGTTCCGTCCAACCTCGAACAGATACTCACCACGTTCGATTCGGCCCGTGAACTTGATGTGCTTCAACGACAGCTTGTTGATGAGCGCCACGACCTGCTTATAGCGCCCCGGGTTCTTCGATTGCCATTCCGGGAGCCAGCTTGAGAGCGGGCGCAGCGTGAAATGGTCCTCGAAGAGCGAGGCTATGCGCTCGTATCTGAGTACTCGAGTGCGCGATCGAAGCGCCTCATCGACTTGAGCGTTGGTCTCCACTCTGCGGGTGGCTCCATATCCCACCATCAGGAAGGCTGGCGACTGATCCTTGAACATGCCTTCCCACAACGGGTCCGGATGCTGAACCGCTTTCAGGACCTCAAGGTCGCCCCGGCGCTCCACGGTCGCCCCGATTTCCCGGATGACCTCCGCCCGGTTCTTGGGACCGTCAATATCCTGCGGATGCACCACGACCTCCGCCTCGATAGAGGCGGTCTTGGGCGCATCACCCGACGCCACGCGACGAATCAAGGCATAGGGTCGGAAGCCCGAGGATTCGGATACGACAGGGGACATTGCCGCCAACGCGATCGCGTCGAGCATGGTGCTCTTGCCTGCGCCGTTGATCCCCAGCAGCACGTTCACGTTCGACAGCTTGGGCGGCCAGTTTGGAAAGCCCTTTCGGAATGGGCCGTCGCACTCTCGACCAGGATAAACGAGATCAAGCCGTCCTTTGGCGACCGATCGTAAGTTCGACACTTTCAAGCTTCTAACGTACATGTCGCGACCATCTCCAACGTGGATCGGACCATATCACGAAAAGGCGGAGGGGAGTGGGTTCGCTGTCTGCATGGTCGAGTGGCGGAGCGATCGCGCTCCAGGACCAGTTCTAAACCGTAGTCTATCATGAGTGCCTCAACGAAGCCGCCCGCCCTTTATCGAACCAGACTCCCTTGCGCGCATCGAAAAGGTCGGAAGGTTCAAGTTCGTAATTCAAGTCGCCCGATGAAGGAGCGGTGATGGAGGTAGTCGCAGCGGATTTCCGAGGTGGTCTAACCGCTGTGTCGTCTTTCGTTCAACAATGGCCACGTCACGTCAGGGCTTAGCCGGTCTAGGAGGCGCGCCATTGCCGGGAAAACAGACATTTACCGGCCGGTAGCTGGCCAAGCGATTGCGCCGGTCCTCTACCGAAGGATGGATATTGAGGTCGTCGGGCAACCTGCGAGGCTCGCCCCACGGCAGATACAAACGGAAGAGGGAGCGCCGTTTCCATTCCCGCCATTTCAGGCTTTTGGGTAGAAGTTCAAGAATCCACCACCCCCAAGTCAGCGAATTGTGCAGCTCGCCTGTGGCGTCGGGCGGGACATAGGCATGTTTGCCGCCGGTCAGGACCTTCCCGTCGACAAGGTGGTCGTACATTGCGACATCTATCTGCAAGCCTTGGGCGGCTGCCTCGGTGATAAGCCAGGCCAACGGGAATTTGGAAAGGCCGCTTTCGGACTCAGGATAGCCTCCGCCGATGTCAGAATGCACACCCGCAAATGCCATCTGCAAGGTGTCCTGTGGAACGTCGCTCGGTGGATCGGCAAAGGGGACTGGCACGTAATTTTGTCCTGGTTCCCAACGGTTCAGCCGGAACATGCGTCGTCGCTCGTCGATCGCAACCGCGTGCCGGAAGCACCGCACGCTAGGGTTCTTGCGTGTGAACGGCAGCGTGCGCAGGCTAGGCAGGTAGAAACGGTCCCTGCGCGGCACAATCATCGAGGCCACCGTTTCCCACACGCCGAGGAAATGGATCCTGGCGCGCCGCGTGCCCATGATCCGTCCGAAATCCCATGCAAGGTGAAGGTTGTTCTGTTCGCTGGCCCGCTTGTATGCGGTTAAGGCATAGGTCGCGACGTTGAGCTGCTCGGGTCTGAGGAGACCCGCCATGTGGATCAATCCTGCCAGAGCACGCACCGTGTAGGAGCCGCGGCTGAACCCGAACAGGAAAAGCTTATCACCGTCCTCATAGCGCTGACACACAAACCGGTAGGCATCCATGATGTTGTCGTCGAGACCATAGCCCGTCGCCAGGCCGAAAATCCCTTTGGCGTTCTGGAGAACGTTGTTCCATTCGCTGCTCAGGCCAATCGTGCCGACACCCGGATTGTAGTAGACGATCTGCTCGTCGTTTTTTTGCGCAATCCGAAACAGCTTGAGAACATTAGACAGGTCCCCTTCGACCTCGTTGCCGGTGCCGTCGCAGCAAATGACGATGTTCTTTTTCATCCAAAGACCTCGATCGCTTCATGCCGAATCTGGGCGCCTGGCAAGGCTTCAGCCAAACAAATTCCACTGAACGCTCCGGCCACGGCCGCCGAAAACCCCTGCCTTTTACAAGCGTCCAGTGGAGGGGATCGCCCTTCGCTGCGCGTCCAGGCAGTTATCGGAGCTTCAAACCCCTTGCGTCATTTCCGCCTTGTTTTTGGCGCATCCGGAGTACTTCGGATTGCAAAAGGCTTGGGACCAATTCCAGATCTTCTTTTACGGTAGTGCTGACATGCTGAAAGGAAGCCGTCAGCGGCTGATGATGGCCGATTGAATTTGCCCGAGATTGAGCTGGTTTAGGATATCCTTAAGCCGCTGATTATCGGCCGGTGAAGCTTTTTCCCCCTTTTTGGGCGGTTTTCCTGGCGCAAAGCCAAAGGTTATCTTGTCCGTATTGATGCGTTGGAGCAGCGCCAAAGACCCCGGGCCTTCAAAATGGGTGAGCTCGATACGGACGCCGCGCAGGC
>NZ_RZQE01000382.1:0-5851 GCF_004022955.1 Mesorhizobium sp. M7A.F.Ca.US.002.01.1.1
GAATCGTCGAGCGTCATTTCCTGCACGGAACCGCCGGTGAACAGGCCGGCGGCGACCGGATCGGTCAGCGTCTTCAGCGCCGTCTTGGCGGCATCGATCTGGGCGGGATCGGTAATGCGAACCTGCAGGGTCCGCCCGGTGCCGGCAAGGCCGGTATAGCCAATCTTGGCGTCGCGCAGCAGCGTGCGGATTTCGTCGCGCGTCGTCTCCAGCCGGTCCTTGATCAGATCGTTCTGGTTCATTTCCAGCAAGATGTGCGAACCACCCTGCAGGTCGAGGCCGAGCGTCATCTGCCGCTTCGGCACCCAGTTGGGCAGCTGCGCCAGCGTGCTGGCGGAGAACAGGTTGGGCGCGGCGAGGATCACCGTGATGGCCACGGCCACCCAGATCAGGATCATCTTGAAGCGCGAGAAATACAACATATGGCGTCGTCCGTCAGAGCGTGTCCGCGGATCGCTCCGCCTAAAATTGGATTATTTCTTGGCGTTCTGGTTGGCCACCGGCTCGCCCTTGACGCGCACATCGGCGATCGTCGAGCGCAGCGCCGTCACCTTCAAGCCATTGCCGAGGTCGACCTCGAGCTCGTTGTCGTCGATCACCTTGGTCACCTTGCCGACGAAGCCGCCGCCGGTGACGACCGTGTCGCCGCGACGGACCGCGGCCAGCATCTCGCCGCGCTTCTTCAGCTGCGTGCGCTGCGGCCGGATGATCAGAAAATACATGATCACGAAAATCAGGACAAACGGCAAAATATTGATGAACTGGAACATATCGGGAGAAGCGCCGACGCCTTGGGCGTATGCCGGTGTCACGAACATCGAGGTACTCCTGAATTTTGAAAACAGCCGCCAATTTGGCGGCCCCTTGAAATTTGGCCGGAATATAGTCGGTAAAGTTGTCAATGCAACTGCGCGGCCGGCCAAATCGGCTGCTTTTCCGGCCTGTTGAGCCGTGTTAGAGCAGGATCGCAAAAAGCGCGAGCCGGTTTCCGCAAAAAATTATGCTCGAACAAAAGGTTGCAACCGGTTTTGTATCAGGCGAAATCGGGCAGCTTCACGCCCCAAGACATCAAAAACGCGAAAACAAAAGACAGACATGACCGACAGCAGCATTGAGGCCCTGAACCAGAAACTCGACCGGCTGATCGAAGCGGTGAGCCGCCTTGCCCCGCCGCCGGTGCCCCAAACCGACCTCCGCGAGGCCGATTGCTTCGTTTGGCAGGCCGATCCGGGCTATCTGGAACCGGTGCACAGGGTTAACCGCGTCGACATCGGACTGATCCGTGGCGTCGACCGCGTCCGCGACATCCTTGTCGACAACACCGAACGCTTCGCTGCCGGCTACCCGGCCAACAATGTGTTGTTGTGGGGCGCGCGCGGCATGGGCAAATCGTCGCTGGTCAAGGCCGTGCATGCGGAAATCAACGCCAAGGCCAGGTCCGACCTGCCGTTGAAGCTGATCGAGATCCACCGCGAGGACATCGACACGCTGCCGAAGCTGATGGGTCTGCTGAAGGCGGCGCCCTTCCGCTTCATCCTGTTTTGCGACGACCTCTCCTTCGACCATGACGACACCTCCTACAAATCGCTCAAGGCAGCGCTCGAAGGCGGCGTCGAGGGCCGTCCAGCCAATGTCATCTTCTACGCCACCTCGAACCGCCGCCATCTGTTGCCCCGCGACATGATCGACAATGAACGCTCGACCGCGATCAACCCGTCCGAAGCGGTCGAGGAAAAGGTGTCGCTGTCCGACCGCTTCGGGCTGTGGCTCGGTTTCCACAAATGTTCGCAGGACGAGTATCTCGACATGATCGACGGCTATGTCCGCCATCACGGGCTGACAATCGATCCCGACACGCTGCGCGCCGAAGCATTGGAATGGGCGACGACGCGCGGCAGCCGCTCGGGCCGCGTCGCCTGGCAGTTCACCCAGGATTTGGCTGGCCGGCTCGGCAAACCGCTGAAGGACTGATGCGTTGGATAGCGTCGCCAACGCCATCCGATGACAAGATCATTTGGGCGGCTGCGACCGCCGCAAATCACGCGGCGTTTGGCCGATCTCACGCCGCATCCAATGCGCCAGATGTGACTGGTGCGCGAAGCCCGTCAATTCCGCCACCTCGCTTGTGCTGAGATCGCCTTGCTGCAGCAGGACGCGTGCGCGTTCGACGCGACGCCGTAGCACGTAGCGGTGCAGGGTGAAGCCCGTCGCCGCCTTGAACCATGTCCGCAAGTGCGAACTGCTGGCGCCGGCAACCCGGCTCAGTCGATGGATCGACAGGGGTTCGTGCAGCGCAACCTCGATATGCTCCAGCACGCGCTTGAGCTGAGTATCCGACAGCCGGCTCGCGCGATCGATATCAGGTTCACCGAGGCCAAGCAGCCTCACAGCGAGCGCGGCGCCGATGCTGTCGGCAAACAACGACCCGCTCGGCGACTTCGCATTGAGATCGCTCTCCAGTGCTCGCGCGAGGTGTTCGATGCGCTGGTCACGAAGCAGGTGACGTGTGCCGAGCGGCAATGCGCGCGCCTTGCCGCCAAGTTCGGCTGCCACCCTTTCCATCAAGGCCGGTTGTAACGCGATCTCGATCGTGTCGAACGGGGTCTCAGCCTCGAACCCACCCTCCTGACCGGCGGGCACCAGGTCGATATCGCCGGCGCGCCTGACGAAATATCGTCGAACCTCATGGCAGTAGGAGCGCGTCGCGGCACTTGCATGCACCATGATGCGATGGTGTGGCGCCCGGAGCAGACGATGGACCCCGGCTTCGACATGCCGGGAGGCCAATGTTACGTCGGACGGGGATCGGGCCGGGGCGACTTGCGAGAGCATGCTTTCTCGATTCATGGCAAAACCTGTTCAAGACTTGGCAATTCCCGCGCGATTTTCAATGCCGTGGCTATGTACCTACGCCTCTCCATAAAACTTGGATGAGAGGTTATGCCATGAGTTTCTATGTTGTTGTGGGAGCAGGCCCGGTTGGTCGCGAGACCGCGCGGCTTCTGGGCGAAGAAGGCCATGATGTTGTCTTGACGAGCCGGAGTGTCGGTTCGAACGCGCTGCAAAACGTCCGGACCGTGCACTCCGACGCCACCAATGCCGCGGAACTGGCGCGTATCAGCCGAAACGCCGACGCGATCTTCATGTGCGCCATGGCCGCCTATCACCGCTGGCCGACCGACTTCTTCCCAATCATCGACGGCACCGTGCGGGCTGCCGAAGCGGTCGGCGCGAAGCTTGTGGTGCTCGGAAATCTCTATGGCTATGGCAAAGATGCCGAAAGCCCGCTTCACTCCGACCTGTCTCTGGATCCGACTTCGAAGAAAGGAACCGCCCGGACGATCATGTGGCAGCGGGCGGTCCGTGCGGACGTGCCGGCCGTCGAAGTGCGGTCCAGCGATTATCTTGGACATGGCGCGATCAGCTCTTTCTCACTGGTCGCGCTGCCCTCCATACTCGAGGGGAAACCGACGGCTTTCATTGGCGACCTCGACGCAACTCACGCCTGGTCCTTCACGAAGGACGTGGCCAGGACACTGGTCGCTGCCTCGCGCTACACGGGCGAATGGGGACGGGCGTTCCATGTTCCATCGCAACACGCCCCATCCCGGGAACTCATCCGGGCGACCGCGGCAATGCTTCACCGTGAAATTCCAGAAACACGCTCCTATTCCATCTCCGAAGTGGAAGCATTGGGCATGCATGAGCTTATCGAGATGAGCTATCTCTTCGACAAACCCTTGCTGGTCGATTCCTCCGACGCGGAGACGCTTCTCGGCGTCAAGGCCAGCAGCCTTGGCGTCATGATCGCCGACACTCTGCGCGACCATCTTTGAAGCTTGAAGACTGGCGCGTCGCACCGGAACTGAAAAAGCCCGCTCCTTTCGGAACGGGCTGAGCCGGCGGGCCGGACTGGAGGTCAGACGGCCCGCAAATTGCTTTTTTTCTTCTATTCGAAACAGCCCCGACTATTCGAGATAACCGGAGGGATCGACTGGCGCCGAATTCTTGCGCACTTCGAAGTGCAGCTTCGGCGAGTCCGTCGTGCCGCTCATGCCCGACAGCGCGATCTCCTGGCCGCGCTTGACCTTCTGGCCGCGCTGCACCTCGATCGAGCTGGCATGGCCGTAGACGGTGACCAGGCCGTTCTCGTGGCGCACCAGCACCGTGTTGCCGAATTCCTTGAGGCCGTCGCCGGCATAGATGACGACACCGTTCTCGGCCGCCTTGACCGGTGTGCCCGTCGGCACGGCGATATCGACGCCGTCCTTGCCCGAGCCGAAACCGGAAATCACGCGGCCGCGCACCGGCCAGCGCATCTTGCCGATGCCGGTGGCATCAGGCGCGACGGCATCGTCGGCCTCGGCCTGCTGGATGACCTTCGAATCCTTTTTCGGCGGCGTGTAGGACGCCAGCGTTTCAGACGGCGTGGTCTTTGCCGCGGGCTGCGTGGTGGCCGTCGTCACCGGATCGACCTTGGCCGGCTTGGCAGCGGCGACGGTCGCGGTTCCGCCGGCCGGCACCTTCAGGGTCTGGCCGATCTTGAGCAGTCCGTCCTTCATCCCGTTGGCCTGCTTTAGGGCAACGACGCCGACGCCGGTCTTCCTGGCAATCGAAGACATCGTGTCGCCCGACTGGACCGTGTAGGTCCCAGCAGCGCCGGTCGTCTTGGCAACCTGCGGCTTGGGCTCCTTGGGCTGGTTTGCTGCGGCCGACGCGTCGACCTGAGCGGCGGACTTGCCTTCCTTAGGCTTCGGCTGCTGCGGCAGAACGGCGACCTTGTCCGGCGCAGTGGCCGGCAGGTTGTGCTTGCCGTCTTTCGCCGGCTTGGCATCCGCGACCTTCGCCTCGCTCTTGCTGGAATAGGCATAGGCCGGGATGACCAGCTTCTGGCCGGTCTTTAGCCCCTTGGTCGCGCTCAGCCCGTTGACCTTCATGATCACGTCGGACGGCACCTTGTAGCGCTGCGCCAGGCCGCCGATCGTTTCGCCGTCCCTGACGACGATCTCGGTTGCATGCGGAGTGCCGGAAGCAGCCACGCGGGGTTCGTCAGGTTGCGAAACCTTGAAAGGCGACGCCGCCGGAGCGACGGTGCCGGTCGTGGTCCTGTCGACATGCGGTGCCGGGGCCAATGCGGTGCGCACCGGCTTCGATGCCGGCGCCTGCTGCGCTTGGGCAACGGGCGGCGGCAGCGGCCGCGTCGAGACCGGCTCGAGGCTGGAGCGGCTGACCGATTGTGTATGGCTGCCATCGATCGGAGCGGCGGCGACATCGCCCGGATAGGGCTGCTGTACGGCATCCTGCTTGTTGATGATGGCGCGCTGATTGTTGGTCGAGGATGTAAAGACGTCGTCGACGCCATTGAACCGCGAAACCTGGGAACTGCACCCCGCAGCAGCACCCGCGACCATCAGAATGGCGCAGCCTCGCGCCAGATTGCGACCGTTTGTCTTCAAAACACTGAGTTGCATCGCACTAACCCGCACATACCCGGTACAAACTAGGCATGATTAAAGCGCGTTAATGTTACTCGACGGTTAACCTCATGGAATCCGACGCAATTTTTCTTAAAATATTAGAGAGCGAGCCGTGCGAAGATTTCGGGTCAGGCCAGCCGGGGTCGAAGACGGGCGCACGACGCGGCCGAACATCGACATCCGCGCTAGATAATAGCGGCAACACCGCGCAGGATCGGCTGCAGGCGAACGAGGCCGATGTCTTCGCGCTCGAAGCGGCTGCCGACCTTGGTCAGCTTGGCCAGCACCTGTTCGCCCTCTTCGGGGCCGATCGGAGCGATGACGATACCGCCGCTCGACAACTGGTCGAGCAGGAAACGCGGCAGGCTGTCGAA
>NZ_RZQE01000383.1:0-5837 GCF_004022955.1 Mesorhizobium sp. M7A.F.Ca.US.002.01.1.1
GCGCAACTGGCGATCGTCGGCCATGAAGATAAGGATGCCGGTCAGCGCCATGGCGAGCGCCGCCAGCGCGATGCCGGCGAGCAGCATTGTGGCAACCGAGGTTTGCCCCCGCCGCGTCGCGACCTGATAGAGCATCAGCGTGGTGGCGAGCCCGCCACAGAAGGCCGCCAGCGGCAGGGCAAGCGTGCCGAGCAAGGCTGTCACCGGAGCCAATATCGTCGCGCCGAGCACGATGACGGCAACCGCGCCGAGGCTGGAGCCGGCCGAGACGCCGATCAGGCCGGGGTCCGCCAGCGGATTGCGGAACAGCCCCTGCATGACCGCGCCGGAGACGGCGAGCGCCGCGCCGACCAGCATGCCGAGGATGACGCGCGGCAGGCGGATGTCATAGACGATCAGGCTGTCGCGGGCGCTCAACGCGGCGTCGTCAGGCACTGCGCCGAACAGCCAGCCCCCGATGACGTTGGCGGCCGATGCGTCCGAAGCCCCCGATGTCAGCGACAGAAAAACGGCAGCCGCGAGCCCCAGGCACAGCAGAAGGATGACGATGCGGGCGCGGCCCGACCGGTCGCCTTCGGATACGCTTGCCATCACCGGGCCGGCGATCGATTGATCGACCATGATCTGCCTGCTCAGTCCGTGACCTGCCCGCCATAAAGCGAGACAGCGAGGTCGTGGATGGCATCAGCCGTGCGCGGCCCGAAGCCGAGCAGATAGGCGCCGTCGATGCGGATCAGCTTGTGCGCCGTTCCGGCCGGCGTGGAGGCGATCGATGGATTGCCGAACAGTTCGTCGTCCGAAACCGGAGGCCCGGCATTGCTCATCATCAGGATCACGTCAGGCCTGGCGGTTATGATCGCCTCGTCGGACATCTGCTTGTAGCCGGAAAAGCCCTCGACCGCGTTGACGCCGCCGGCCAGCTTGACCATGCCGTCGGCGGCGGTCTCGCTGCCGGCCGCCAGAATCTTGCCGCCCTGTATCGACAGCACGAACAGGATGCGCTTGCGCTCCTTGATCGAAGCCGTCTGCTTCTCGGCGGCCGTGAGCTTGGCATCGAGCTCCTTGGCCAGCACCTCGGCCTTGGCGTCGACGCCGAGCGCCTTGCCGACGATGCGGACCTTCTCGAGAATGCCTTCGTGGCTGTAGTGCTCGGGCACCTCGATGAACGGCACGCTCGTCTTCTTCAAGACATCGACTGCTTCCTTGGGGCCGCTGCCATGCAGCGCCAGGATGCCGGTCGGGTCGACCGACAGCACACCCTCCGGCGACAGCGCGCGCATATAGCCGACATCGGGCAGCTCAAGCGCCGCCTTTGGGAACCGGCTGGTGGAATCGCGTGCCACCAGATGCTTTTCCTGGCCGAGAGCATAGACGATCTCGGTGATCGAGCCGCCAATGGCCACGATCTTTGAAGGATCGGCAAACACGGCCGTGCCATCCGCGGCGCTGGCGGGTTGCAGTGCGATAGCAGCCATGGAGAGACCGATCACCGGCCCCAAAATAGATCCGCGCACAGCCGACAATTTTGGGAAAACACTCATAGCATTTTTTCTCAGGCTGCGGTCGGGCTTGGGATGCGCGGCAGGTTTTCCGCCAGGAAGCGCCAGTCGTCTCGCTCGCTTTCGCCTTCATGACGCTTGCCGAAGAACTGGATGATCATCTTGCCGTCGGCGTCATAGACCTCGAGCGAGGTGACATGACCGTCCTTGGTCGGCTTGCGCACGGCCCAGACCTCGTGGATGTGGTCGGTGCGCAGATGCAGGTGGAAGGTTTCGTCCAGCACGTTGATCCATGGTCCCATCGGCTTGATCGACTTGATCGGACCGGAATGGATCTGGATGCAGCCGCGGTTTCCCACAAAGCACATGATCGGCATCTCGCCCTCCGCGGCATGATGAAACATGGCCCGGACCGCCTCATTGTCGAGCTGCCAGGCATAGTCCTGCCCAACCAGGCGCACCGCCTGCCGGCGGCTTAGTTTCAGCGTCTTCAGCATACCAAAGAACTGGTGCACGTCGGTCAGCCGGCTCCAGCGGTCACGCAGATCGTCGAGATTGGCGGCCGCTCCGTCGCCATGGATCTCGTCATCGGGGAGTGGCCCCGAGATGTCGACCGTCGGTTCCTGGTTGGACGATTCGAGCGCGGCGACCAGCTTCTGATAGGCATAGAGGCTGGAGGCCGGCCGCAGATGCACCTTGTGCACGGCCTCGCCTGCCGCATCGAAGAACTGGAGGCTGCGGCGGATTTCGTCGCCGTCGCGCTTCTCGACGGCAAAGCCGTGTGCCCAGACCTTCGGGAAGATGCGCAAGTCGATGTTTTCGCCAAGCACCATGGCATTGTGGGTGCCGGTGACGACCTTGTCATAGACGCCGATCTTCTCGTGCACCGCGCTTTCATTGCGGGTCAGCGCCATGACCTCGCCGACGGCCTCGAGGCCGGTCAGAAGATCGTTGACGCGCGGCTCGATGCGGACGACGCCGTCGCCGCAATGCGCCGCGACCAGTTCGGCTTCCGAAATGCCGAGATGGGCAGCCAGATCACGCTCGCGCGTCTTCGGATTGTCTGTCCGTGCCCGCCGGATTTCATGCGGGGCGGATTTTACGCGCTGATCCATGTCTCGGTCCCTGTTGCCTTGTCTTACTTGTTGAGAATGAGCTTGCCCTGGCGGGTGATCTTCAGCCGGTAGAGTGCACCGTGATGCTCGATGCCTATCTCGTGCTCGCCCTGGAACAGGGTGTTGCTGGAAAGGGTTCGTACCGCCAGCGGAACCCGGTCGAAATGGGGGGAGGCATCGTCGGGACGGCGGACGCGATAGCGAAAATCGTTGGGATTGTGGGTGTTCATCTGGATGGATCCCTTTCCTGTGCCGGGCGTCTGGCTAGGCGTTGCGTAATCCGATTCATTTCTTGACTTGAATAATCATGTTTACTAGTCAGTGCAATACCGGATTAATTGAGTCAACATTTAAGACGTCGGCGACGATCAAAAATGCCAGCCAGCCCCGGGCCAGCCAGCATGAAACCTGGACTTTGGAGTTGGGGCATGGGGTTTGTGACTTGGGAATGGCGCGGCCGGTCGGCGGCGAACGGCGCGGCGGCATTGCTGGCAAGTGTGGCGGCGATTGCCTTATCGGCGCAACTGGCCAACGCCCAGCAGGCGGCGCAGACGACAGATCAAACGAAGAAGGCTGAAGAGGAAAAGGCAGCACCAGCGGGAGCAACGCTGCTCGACAAGATCCTCGTCATCAGCCGCACCGGCGAGACGGCGATCGAATCGCTGGCATCGGCCAGCCATATCGGCCAGGAACAGCTCGACCGCCGCATGGCGACGACGCCCAATGAGATGCTGCTCGGCGTGCCCGGTGTCGCGGCGCAGGCCGACGCCAGGCGCGTCAGCACCAGCATCAACATCCGCGGCCTGCAGGATTTCGGTCGCGTCGCAGTCATCGTCGACGGCGCACGACAGAATTTCCAGCGCTCCGACCACGGCACGCAGTCGACCTTCTACATCGACCCCGAACTCGTCAAATCCGTGGATGTTATCCGTGGTCCTGTAGCCAACACCTACGGCTCGGGCGCCATCGGCGGCGTCGTCTTCTTCGACACCAAGGATGCCGAGGATTTCCTCAAGCCTGACGAAACATGGGCCGGTTCCGTCACGGGACGCTATGAGAGCAACGGCAAGGGCTGGACCACAAGTGCATCCGGCGCCTACCGCATTAACGAGAATTGGGACGTGCTGGGCAACATCGTCTACCGCGACTATGACGACTACAAGGATGGCGGCGGCGACACCGTCAAGGGCACCGGCTTCGACGTGCTGAGCGGACTGCTCAAGACCAGCATACGCCCGACCGACAACAGCGAACTGAAGCTCGGCTGGGTCGGCTCAAGCGATGGCTGGAACGAGATCAGCGGCGGTGCGCCGGTCAATGACGTCGACCTGAAGTCGAACACCTTCACGGCGCGCTACAACATCACGGATGAGGACAAGAGCTGGCTCGATCTCCACATCAACACCTCCTACAACAAGACCAACCTCGATCTGACCAGCCTTGTCCCGCAAAACCGCTTTGATCCGGTCACCGGCCTTCCCGTTGTCTTGCCGGCGGGATCGCAGTCGACATTCGACGTCGGCACCACCGGCATCGACATCTGGAACACGTCCCGGTTCGAGACGAGTGGGATCGCGCACGAGCTGACCTATGGCGGCGACTGGGCCGGCGATAATGTCAAGACAGGCGGCGCGGCTGGTGGCGACAGTTTCTACACGCCTTCGGGCAAGCGCAACGTTTCGGGCGCCTATGTCCAGGACAAGCTCACCTGGGAGTGGCTCGAAGTCATCGCCGGGCTGCGTTACGACAACTACAGCCTCAAGGATGACACCCACGACATTTCCGGCGACAGGGTATCGCCGCGCATCACCGTCGGCGTCTCCCCGTTCGAATCCGCAGGCCTTGCCGGCCTTCAGTTTTATGGCACCTATGCCGAGGGCTATCGCTCGCCATCGATCACCGAGACGCTGATCAGCGGCAATCATCCGGCAGGCGTCAGCTTTCCGTTCCTGCCCAATCCCAATCTGCGGCCGGAAACCGGCAAGACGACCGAGTTCGGCGTCAACTACAAGCAGAACGACATCCTCGAAGCCGGCGATGCGCTGCGCATCAAGGCAGCGTATTTCAACAATGATGTCGAAGATTACATCGATGGCGTTACCCTGTCGCGGTTTGACCCGGCAGCCGGTTGCCCGAGCGGACCCGGTATCCCGATATGCTTCCAGTACCAGAATTTTGCCAAGGCCAAGATCGACGGCTTCGAACTGGAGGGCGTCTATGATGCCGGATGGGGCTATGCCGGGCTCTCGGCTTCAATCACCAATGGTCACACCATTTCCTACAAGGGTGTGGAAGCGGATCTCGCCACGATCCCATCATCCCAGGTCACCGCGCAGCTCGGCTTGCGCTTCCTCGAGGACAAGCTGACCGTCGGCGGCGAAGTGCAATACAATGGCAAGCCCAAGGGCAATCCGATCGCCGAGGACTACACGCTGGTCAATGCCTTTGCCAGCTACCAGGCGACGGACAATTTGAAGATTGATTTCCGCGCCGACAATCTGTTCGATGTCAAATACGCCAACCCGCTCAACCTGACCACGGCCGGCCAGCCGCCGCAGCCGGTTTTCGCGGCCTACGAGCCCGGCATAACGCTGAAGCTGGCGGCAACGATGCGGTTTGGAGGCTGATTGCCATGACGAGCTTGACGACACCCCTTCGTCTGCTGACCTCGATGCTGGCGATGTCGCTTGCGATGGTTCCGGCGTGGGCGCAAGAGTCCGCGCCGGTCCCCGCGCTCACCCTGGAACTCAATGGTGCGCAACCTTCCGACAAGGGTTGCCGCCTGACGTTCGTGGTCAACAACAATCTCGGCGCCGACCTGGCCAAGGCTGCCTTCGAGATCGCCTTGTTCAACGAGGCAGGCGTCGTCGACCGGCTGACCGTGCTCGACTTCAAGGAACTGCCGGCCGGCAAGACCAAGGTGACGCGTTTCGATCTGGCCGGCACCGAGTGCTCGAAAGTCAGCCGCGTGCTGATCAACAGCGCGACCGAATGCACCGGTACCGGCGTCGAACCGAACGCCTGCATGCGAAAGCTGAAGACAGACACCAAGACCGGTATCGCCTTCGGCGTCTGAGGTGGGACTGCATCCCGCATTCCTGCAAAACAAAGCGGCGTGGCCAGTTGCCGGCCACTGCCGACTGCCGCTGCGAGCGAACGATCTTGATTTGACAATTCTGCTCTTGTCGCTGCAGGTCTCGCGGCGAGACATGCAGGATATCAG
>NZ_RZQE01000384.1:0-5837 GCF_004022955.1 Mesorhizobium sp. M7A.F.Ca.US.002.01.1.1
GCCGCGAGCCGAACCGGTGCGCCAAGATCAACAAGCCAATGCCCAGGCGAGGTGAAACGCTGTAATGCCAATGCTGCCGCCAAACCTGCCGATGCTGTTCCGGGCGTTCGGAAAGCGGCAACTGCGCCTGCTTCCGGCGGTGGTGATTCTCGGCCTGGTCAGCGCCGTCCTCGAAGGGTTCGGCATCGGCCTGATCATCCCGTTGCTGGGCATCATCATGGGACACGGGGATGCCGCCGGAATGGCAGGCTTCTCCGCCGTCCTCCAGCACGTCGGATCGGGCTTGAGCGAGCGCGACCGGCTGATCGTCATTTCGGCCGCCATCCTCGGCTCGATCATCCTGAAGAACGTCTTCGCCTTCGCCAACACGCTGCTGACGACCTTCATCTCCGGCAAGGCAAGCCATTCCATCCGCAGCGCCCTGTCGGAGCAGCTGTTGCGGGTCGGCTACCCGTTCTTCCTGCGGCAGAGCCCCGGACGCCTGCTCAACATCATCTCCAACGAATCCTGGCGGGCTTCCGATGCGATCAAGATCATGCTGTCGGCCATCGTCAGCGCATCGGCCGCCATCATCCTCCTGGCTTTCCTGCTGCTGCTTTCGTGGCGCATGACGCTTTTGGTCACGCTCGGACTGGCGCTCGTCCAGATCGCGCACGCCGTCCTCTCAGCCAATCTGAAGGAGCCAAGCCGCAGCGTCGCCTCGCGCAACGGCCACCTCGCCTCGCAGATGCTTCACCTTGTGCATGCCGGACGGCTGATCCGCATCTTCGGACAGGAGAACCGGGAAAAGGCGATGTTCGACACGGCGTCGGATGCGGTTCGCCGCGCCTCCTTCGCGCTGCTCGTGCGCCAGGGAGCGCTGCCGCCGCTGACGGAGGTTCTCCACGCCATGCTGTTCCTGGCGGTGGTGATCGGCGCCTGGCTGGCGCAGGTGAGTTTCCCGCTGATCATCGCCTTCGTCATCCTGCTCTACAGGCTGCAGCCGCATATGCGGGCCCTGCAGGGGTCGTGGAGCCAGCTGCAAGGCCTGAGCGGATCGCTTGAGGAGGTGACTTGGCTGCTGGATCCCACAGGCAAGCCGCAACCGCCGCAAGGGGACGGGCCATTCCACGGCCTGCGCCAGGGCATCAAGTTCGACGATGTGACATTCACCTACTCCGGCACGGACCGGCGCGAGGTGGTGCTGCACGCGGCGACATTCGAGATCCGCGGTGGCCGCTCGACGGCGCTGATCGGCCGCTCGGGCGCCGGCAAGACGACGATCGTCAATCTCCTGTGCCGCTTCGTCGAACCGGACACCGGCAGCATCCTCGTCGATGGATCGCCGCTCGACCGGATCGACGCCAGCCAGTGGCGCCGGCACATCGCCCTGGCCAGCCAGGAACTGGAACTGGTCGACGGCAGCATTTTTGAAAACATAACCTACGGCCAGGATGCCGCGACAGCCGGCGATGCCGAGGCCGCCGCAAGACTGGCCGAAGCGCATGAATTCATCGAAAGGCTGCCTCAGGGCTACGAGACCCTGGTTGGCTACAGGGGCGTCAATCTGTCGGCGGGACAGAGGCAGCGCATCGCCTTGGCGAGAGCCCTGGTGCGCGATCCCGATCTCCTCATCCTGGACGAGGCCACCAATGCCGTGGACGGGCTGTCGGAAGCGGCCATCGTCGAGACCCTGAAGTCGAGAGCCGGCCGCCGCACGACCATCGTCATCAGCCATCACCACAGCACCATCTCGTTCTGCGACGACGTGGTCATCCTGAGCGGCGGCCGCGTGAAAAAGCAGGCCCCTTTCGGCGCCCTGGCCTCGCTCAGCATGGACGAGCTTTACCAGCACGAACCGCTCGACTGAGAAGGCGCCGGGCCGGCCCGCGATCTTATCCTGGGCGTGTCTGCAGCCTCCGGCCGGCGGGTCGTCGCAAGGGTTCGAATCACAAGCCAGGGGAATTGCCGCTGGCACCTTCCGTGATCGCACCAATGCCGTGCGGGACCGAGGCGCGCTACCTTGCCTGTGCGGCGGACCTGTCGATCCGCCTGGCCGGTGCCCCATTGGACTTACTCTCCGGGTGAGGTGCCGGCCTCCCATGCACAAAAGAAGGATCTGAAGCGGGTCGCCTGAATCCTTCAGGCGCGACACGCTTCAGGTGGCGGCGCCGACATTCCTGCGCATGCGCCGCCTGCCCGTCGTCCGTGCTTTCTTCGCCATCGCCCCGGCCATCTCGACCACGCCGTCCTCGCGCGGCCTGCCATTGGTGGCCTTGTGGAGCCGCTCATAGGGCAGCAGTTCCTTGATCCGGGCATTGAGCGAGGCGATTTCGGCCTTGAGGTCCTCGCACTCCTGCCTCTGCACGTCGAACTGTATCTGTTCGGACGCTTGTTGCAGCGTCAGCTGAGAAAGGTTGGCGTTCACCTTGGAAAGACTCATCTTGTCGCTTTCGCTCTCCTGGCTCAGCGCGGACAATCTTTCATCGGCGATCTTCTTTTCGGCCAGGGCATCGTTGAGTTCGCTCTTGAGCCTGGCGATCTCGCCCGCGGCTTCGCTGTTTTCGCTCGACACCTGCTCCAGCCGCGATTGCAGGTTCTGGATCTCCGAGCTCAACCCGCGCATTTCCGCCTGGCTGCGAGCCAGCTCGGCTTCCTTGTCGCCTTCCATCATGTGGGCCGCTTCGGTCGTTTCCGACAGTTTCGCCTGTGCCGCCTCGAGCGACTTCTGCAGCCGCATCTCCTCTTTCTCGCTCTTGCCGAGCGCCGCCAGCAGCTCCGCCAGCCGCGCTGCTTCGGTGGCATGGACCGCCGACAGCTCGTCGAGTCTGTGGCGCGCCTGCGATTCCCGCTTCAGCGCCTTGTCGAGTTCGATCGACAGGTTGACGTGCTTTTCGCGCAGCATCTTGCTTTCGCGCAAGCGCCTGTTGGCCTCGACCGTCCTGGCGGTCAGCCGCTTGGCGATGTCGCCGAACTCCGCCTCGCGTTTGGAGCTCGCATTGGCTGTCTCGACGAGTTCCAGCCTGACCGCGGCAAGTGCCGCACGAAGCGTCTCCCGGTCCTGGACCAGGCTTGTCTCGCGCTGCTGCAGCGCTTCGAAAGCGCCGTCACGCTCGCGCAGCTTTCGCGTCGCGTCGTGCAGCTTCTCCGACAGAGCCCTCTGTTCGGCGGCCAGGGCGGCATTGGCGACCTCCAGCTCGTTGGCGCGCAGGATGTCGCTGTGCAGGATGTTGAGGAATTCGCGCGTCAGATGGTGTGAGGTGCCGATCTCCGACAGCTTGTCGTTGATCTCCTCCAGATAGTCCCTGGCGTCGTGGAAGAGTCCCTCGAAGGCGCTCAATGCAGCCAGCCGGGTCTGTGTATGGGCGGTCAGTCTTGGCGCGGTTTCGGAACTGTCCGCAGCGCCCGCATCCTCGGCATTCCCGGCATTGTCGTCATTTGCCGCATCGGCCTGGGGTGGCCCGTCATCGGATGCCGCCTGGGCATCCGGCACATCGTCGCTCTCTGGCGGCGCCAGGTCGTCGGCGTCGAGACTTGCATCCAGCGCGTCCGCCAAATCGATCTGCAGGTCCTGGATTGCTTTATCCACGTCTTCAGCACGCTTGATCAGGCCTCTGAAGTTCATCACCAAACTCCCCTTACGCATACCTCGCTTAGAACTTAATAAATTGCTAATATATCCTTACATCCGCTGCTTGCGCAGGGGAAGCCCCGTCGGCACAAAGGTAAATTTGGGACATTTTAGGGGTTTGCACGGCGCGAGCGATGCGGTGCGAGGGTGCGAAGCCGGTTCTGCCGGCGGGACAGCGCCCCCTCTGTCCAGCCGGACATCTCCCCCACACGGGGAGATTGGACGTCATGCGGGCTTTCGCCAATCGCCAACGTTGCAAGAAGAACTGAAGCGCAGAAATTGCCAATCTCCCCACTTGTGGGGGAGATGTCCGGCAGGACAGAGGGGGGCGCGAAGGATCGCGGCTCCCCCTAAGTTGCCCTCACCCCGCCATGGCCAGCGGCACGGCGCTCTTGTTGGGGATCTGGATGTCGATTTCCAGCGTCGACATGGTCTCGCCGCGGTCCATCGAGACCTGCAGATAGTCCTGGTCGATCTGCACATGCTTGGCGATGACGGCCATGATCTCCTCGCGCAGGATGGAGACGAGGTCGGGCTGGCTGCGGTTGCGGCGCTCATAGGCGAGCAGCACTTGCAGCCGCTCGCGCGCCACCGGGGCGCTGGAGCGCCGCTTGAAGATGTCGAGCAGGTTCATGCCGCCCTCCTTCCCAAAAGACGATCGAGGAAGCCCTTGCGCTCGAAGGGCACGATGACGGGCAATTCCTCGCCCTCCAGCCGCCTGGCAGCGTCGATATAGGCCTTGGCAGCGGAATTGAGCGGCTCCGACAGCGTCACCGGCGAACCGAGGTTGGAGGCGCGCAGCACGTCCTGGCTTTCCGGAATGATGCCGAGCAGCGGCACCGACAGGATTTCCAGCACGTCGTCGATGGACAGCATCTCGCCGCGCGAGGCGCGCGCCGCATCGTAGCGCGTCACCAGCACATGCTTGGCGATCTGCTCGCCCTGCTCGGCCCGCAAGGTGCGGGCGTCGAGCAGGCCGATGATGCGATCGGAATCGCGCACCGACGACACTTCCGGATTGGTGACGATGACCGCCTCGTCGGCAAAGCGCATGGCGAGCTGCGCGCCGCGCTCGATGCCGGCCGGGCTGTCGCAGAAGACGTAGTCGAACACCGAGCGCAGCTTGTCGATGACTTCGCCGACGCCTTCCTCGGTCAGCGCATCCTTGTCGCGCGTCTGCGAGGCCGGCAGCAGGAACAGCGTCTCGACCCGCTTGTCGCGGATCAGCGCCTGCGAGAGCTTCGCCTGGCCCTGGATGACGTTGACGAGGTCGAACACCACGCGCCGTTCGGCGCCCATGATCAGGTCGAGGTTGCGCAGGCCGACGTCGAAGTCGACGAGCGCCACCTTCTTGCCGGTCTTGGCCACGGCCGCCCCGAGGGCCGCCGTCGAGGTCGTCTTGCCGACGCCCCCCTTGCCCGAGGTGACCACCACTACCTTGCCCATTGAAAAGCCTCCGTTGTTGTTTTCTTGGTCGAGCGGCCCGGCCGCCCCAATATCGAAACGAATGTCAGCTCAGCGTCGAAACCCGCAACGCGTCGCCGTCGAGAAACGCCTGCACCGGCTTGCCGCGCGAAACGCCTTCCATCTCCTCGGCGGTGACATACCAGCCGTCGACCGCCAGAAGCTCGGCCTCGTTCTTGCGGCAGAAGATGCGCGCGCCCCTGTTGCCGAGCGCACCCGCCGAAGCGCGCCCGCGCAGCGTGCCGTAGACATGGATCGAGCCCGCCGCGATGATCTCCGAGCCGGAAGCGACAGAACCCAGCACGATGACATCGCCATGCGGATGCACGATCGCCTGGCCCGAACGAATCGGCGCCTTGATCATCAGCGTGCCCGAAGCTTCAACCTGCGGCTCGCTATCGCCCGCCTTGCTTGCGTCAGCCTTGCCGACGCTGTCCTTGTCCGGGCCGGCTTCAGGCGCCCCGCTCTCGGCCTTGCCCTCTCCGGAAACATCCTCCCGCGCCCTGCGGGGCAGCAGGCCATCCGTCGTCGCCTCCTTGGCGCCGACCAGCACCGGCGGCAGGTTGGGCTCGAGTGCGGTGTGGCCGTCGAGCTCGATGGCGTAGATACGGATGCCGCGATGGCCAAGCACGCCGACCAGCGATTCGATCGCCGCGACATCGGGCTTCAAAGTGTTGAGATCAAGCACCACCGGCCGCCCGGCAAAATAGCCCGGCGAGTTGCCGATCCAGTGATCCAGCCCCTCCAGCCACACGTCCAAAGG
>NZ_RZQE01000385.1:0-5824 GCF_004022955.1 Mesorhizobium sp. M7A.F.Ca.US.002.01.1.1
TCGTCAAGCATCGGATTTTCCCGAAAACCGCTACGCGCTTTTCGGTCCGATGCTCCCACCCGCTTACGCGGCCTTTTCTCTGTCCGCCCGACGCGCGGCGATTCCCGTCAGCGCAACGCGAAACAACTCGATGTCTTCCGCGCCCGTCGCCGGACCGATCGACACGCGCAAGGCGCCAAGGCTGTCACCGTATCCCATGGCTTTCAGCACATGGCTCGGTCCGACCTTGCCGGACGAACAGGCAGAGCCGGCCGACAGCGCTACGCCGGCCAGGTCGAAGGCGATCTGCGCGGTTTCGGCTTTGACGCCCGCAATAGCGAAGAATGCCGTATTGGCAAGCCTTGGCGCACCGGTTCCGAAGATTTCCGCGTCCGGCACCAGCGTTTTCACGATGGCCTCGATCTCGTCGCGGCGCCGGCGCACCGTATCCATGGCCGGCAATCCGGCCAGGGCCTCGCGGGCGGCCGCGCCAAAACCGGCAATGGCAGCGAGGTTTTCAGTCCCGCCGCGATGGCCCTTTTCCTGACCGCCGCCATTGATCAACGGCTTCGGCATCATCAGATCCGAAGCCGCGACGATGGCGCCGACGCCCTTGGGACCACCGATCTTGTGCGAGGACAGAATCAGATAATCGGCGTAACCCGCTGATAGATCGATCGAAACACGCCCGGCGGCCTGCACGGCGTCGACCATGAGGATGCCGCCCGCCGCCTTGACGATCCCGGCGATGCGATCGATCGGCTGGATGACGCCGGTCTCGTTGTTGACGGCGTGGATGGCAACCAGCGGCAGGCCTTCGCTCTTGTCATGACCACTGAGCGCTGCCGCCAACGCGTCGAGATCGGCGATACCGTTGGCGTCGACGCCGACCCGCGTCACCTGCGCTGACGGGAAATGTCCGCCGTTCAACAGGCAGGGATGATCGGCCTCCGACACGTAAAGCCGGCTCATGCGCACCGTGCCGCGCCCCATCTGCCAGTCGGGTGACAGCAGCGTCGAGGCTGCTTCCGTGGCACCGGAGGTGAACACGACGTGCTCGGGCTTGGCGTTGACGAGCGCCGCCACGTCACGCCTTGCGGTCTCGATCAGACGGCGGGCCGCCCGCCCCTCGGCGTGAACCGATGACGGATTGGCGGCGACATCGAGCGCCGCGACCATAGCTTCGCGGGCCGCGGCAAGCAGCGGCGCACTGGCATTGTAGTCGAGATAGGCGCGTTTTGCGGCCATTTTCGTTCGTCAAGTCCCGTCAGAAGCCATTCCGCCGTCGTATGGCGTTATTTCCTTGAAATTCCAAGGCGAGCCGTCCTATTTACGCGGCTTGCGGCGCGGGTGGCCGGGCTCGATGTCTTGCCACTCAGTTTTGAACAATTCTAAACTAGCTTCTAAGAAGACGCTCGCCCTGCGTCAAGGCCAGAGGAAACGTTCCAGGCACCGCGCATTCGTATTACCTAGTGGAGTATTTTATGCCTGAGGTCATTTTCACCGGTCCTGCCGGCCGCCTGGAGGGTCGCTACCAGCCTTCCAAGGAAAAGAGCGCGCCGATTGCCATCGTCCTGCACCCGCACCCGCAATTCGGCGGCACGATGAACAACAAGATCGTCTACGACCTCTTCTACATGTTCCAGAAGCGGGACTTCACCACGCTTCGCTTCAATTTCCGCGGCATCGGCCGCAGTCAGGGCGAATTCGACCACGGCACCGGCGAGTTGTCGGATGCCGCTGCGGCGCTGGATTGGGTGCAGTCGCTGCATCCCGATTCCAAGAGCTGCTGGGTCGCCGGCTACTCGTTCGGATCCTGGATCGGCATGCAGCTTCTGATGCGCCGGCCCGAGATCGAAGGCTTCATCTCGATCGCGCCGCAGCCCAACACCTATGATTTCTCGTTCCTGGCGCCCTGCCCGTCATCGGGCCTGATCATCCATGGCGATGCCGACAAGGTGGCGCCGCCAAAGGATGTGCAGGGCCTGGTCGACAAGCTGCACACGCAGAAGGGCATCACCATCACCCAAAAGACGTTGCCCGGCGCCAACCATTTCTTCTCCAACGATGCCGACCTGCTGCTCGAGGAATGCGCCGACTATCTCGACCGCCGGCTGGCCGGCGAATTGTCGGATCCGCGGCCGAAGCGGCTGAGATAAGCAAAGAAAGCAGGGACGGCGATGTACGAACCTCCTCATTTCAGGGAAACGCGGCCGGAAATCCTGCACGGGCTGATCCGGACGCATCCGCTAGGCCTGTTGATTTCCAACGGGCCCGATGGGCCGGTCGCCAACGCCATCCCGTTCCTGCTCGACCCGGAAATCGGGCCGAACGGCAGGCTGCGCGCCCATCTGGCGCGGGCCAACCCGCAATGGCGCCTGTTGGCCGACAACCCGACGTCACCCGTGCTGATCGTCTTCCAGGGCAGCGATGCCTATGTGACGCCGTCCTGGTACGAGACCAAGCGCGAGACAGGCAAGGTGGTGCCGACCTGGAATTATGCCATCGTGCAGGTTCGCGGCACCGTCAAGGTGATGGATGACCAGGACTGGCTGGCGCAGCAGATCGCCGATCTGACCGTCTCCCAGGAAGGCGCCCGCGCCGCGCCCTGGGCGGTGACCGATGCGCCGGAGCCCTTCATCCAGTCGCAGATCAAGGGCATTATCGGGCTGGAAATCGAGATCAGCGAAATCCACGGCAAGTGGAAGGTCAGCCAGAACCGGCCGGTCGCCGATCGCGTCGGCGTTGCACAGGGGCTCGAAAGCGAAGACCACCAATCGCCCGGCATGGCCGACCTGGTCAGATCCTATGGCGGACTGGACGGCAACTGAACTTCGAATGCTCAGGCAGCCTTCCTTGTCGGTCCGATCAGCCGAAACGTTCTCTTGCGGACCGGCAGTCCCGACGGCGTCGGCCGGAAGATGAAGCCGAACCGGGCAAAGACCATCCCGCAGGCAAGCGCGAAACCGCAGCCAAGGCCGAAGCCGGCGACGGTGTCACTGGGATAGTGCGCGCCAACGAAGATACGGGTCGAGGCGATGCAGGCGGTGATCGCCAGGGCGATGTACCAGCGCCGCGGAAACAACAGCAAAGCGACCCCGAACACCGCGCCCATTGTCGTACCATGGCCGGACGGAAAGCCGGCGAAGCGCGCATCGAAAGCGAAGGGGTGCAGGGTCAGCACGCCAAAGTCCTCGTAATAGAGCGGGCGAGCCCGGCCAATGGCATATTTCAGCACATTGACGGCGATCCCCGACAGGCCGGTGGCGCACAGCACCAGAAAAGCCAGGCAGGTCCAGTTGTAGAGGAGCATCAGCGAGCGCCGCGACAGGCTTCGCCAATCCGTCAGGTTCGCGGCGACAAGCAGAAGCACTGAGGGAATGATATACCAGCCTCCCAGGCCGAACTGGGTGAAAAAGTCGGCAGTCCGGGCAAATCCCGCCGACCACTTGCCGTGAAGCATTCCGGCCGGAGTGTCGAGACGAACAAACGCCGCCGCCGTCAGCAAGACCCAGACCAGCACCCAGACCGACCACAAAATATTCGGGTATCTGGCCGGCCGGGTGGCAAGGCGGCTTTTGGCGATCTGCATCGTATCGCGAAAGTTGTCGAGCGACCGGCGCCCTATGCCAAGGAGCAGGCTCGAAACGGGCGGGCGTGATTTCACCAGCATAGGAAATTCGACCCCATTGTTGCCGTTATGGGCATCGGCGAGCCGTCACTGGCTTACACGATAGAGGCCGAGCGACAGTTTGTCTCCCGACGAATAGTTGAGGCCGTCGACCTCGGCAACGCGGCTCGCCGACTTGCCTTGCGCCTCCAACAGGCCATTCAGCTTCTGCTCGTCGCCGATTTGTGCCAGCGCCAGCGCGCAGGTGGGGTCGCCGAGCAGATGCTTGGCGACGCCATCGACATCGGTCAGGACGGTCTTGGTGCCGACCAGGAACACCAGGCTCGGCTCGTGATATTCCGCTGAGGCGAGCACCGTGGTGTCGCAAGGCCTGTTGGCCTGGACTGCCGCCTCGATCGCCGGGCTCAGCCAGATCGGCTTCAGCGAAGGCGCGATGACGCCGAACAGCAGCCCATAGGTGATGCCGGCGCAAACCGCGATGGCGCCGATGCGGGAGAGCGGCACTTGCAGCTGTCGCGAAAAGGCGAAATACCCTGCCGCCAGTGCCGCCGCGGCCGCCGGAATGCTCCACCAGGAGAAGGTGCCGGTGAGATAGATCGGCGCTCCGACGCAGACCGCCGCCAGGCCGAGGCTGACCACGGCAAGGCCGAATGCGGTCGACCACCACAACCAATCCTGCCAGCGCCTGAGCGGTGCATTGGCCTCCTGCGGCGACAATGTCAGCAGCCAGCCGATCAGCAGCGCCATGCCAGGATAGGCCGGGAGCACGTAATGCGGCAGCTTGGTCGGGATCAGCTCGAACACCAGCCAGAACGGAATGTACCAGGCGAGGCAGAAGCGCAGCCGGGGATCGTCGCGCAACCGGTTGAGGGCCTGCAGCCCGGCGCCGACCGCGATCAGGCCGAAGGGCCACATGAACAGCGAATAGGTCAGCATGTAGAAACCGGGCGGCAGGCCGTGCGATTCCTCGCCCGACGCGACCTTGGCCACCATGTCCTTGCCGACGGCATCCTGGAGAAAGGCACCGCCGCTCTTCCAGGTGATGAGGGCGACCCAGGGCAGCACGATGAGGAGCACCAGGGCGACACCGCGCACGAGCTTCAGCTTCAAGAGCCAGCGCCAGTCGCGCTCGAAGGCAAACAGGGTGGCGACCGTCAGCACCGACAACAGCGGGGCCACCGGCCCCTTGATAAGGATCCCCAGGCCTTGAGCCGCCCAGAATATCCACGGCAGATGGCCGGCCACCGGTTCGTTGCGGCGCGATGCCAGATAGATCTGGGCGAGTGCGCCTTGCGCCGCCACGCAGCAGGCCAGCAGCATGGCGTCGGTCTTGGCGTCGCGACCCTCGAAGGCGGTGGCGAAGATCGCCGCCATCATCAGGCCGGCGGCGAGACCGGCATTGGCCCCGAACAGCTTCGTGCCCGTCCAGGCGATGCCGACGACGGCCAAGGCAATGCCAAGCATGGAGACGAGGCGATAGACCCAGATCGGCGCCGCCGCCCCCTCGCCGCTCACCGCCACGGCCGCCGATTGCAGCCAGTAGATGCCGATCGGCTTCTTGTAGCGCGAGGCATCCTGAAAACGGATGTCGACATAGTCGGAGGTTTCGACCATCTGCTTGGTGGCCTGGACAAAACGGGCTTCGTCGCGGTCGATGGGTGGAAGGCTCGCCAGTCCGCTGAACGTCATCAGCATGCTGAACAGAAAGAGAAAAAGATAGTTCCTGTTCATCGCGGAGCTTTCCGGATCTGATCTGCGGGATGGCCCCGTCGCGGCGCCTCAGGCCCTGCCCTGCGCGGCGCCTCAATACGCCAGCCCAAACGACGAAGCAAGGATTCGCAAACGCCCTCCGCGCGGGCTGCAAAACCGGAAAGCACTTTTGCTGACGCTGGACCTTTGTCTGGCGCGATCAGACGCAAAACCGGAAACCACTTTTGCTGATCGCGCTTGGATGCTAAACGCGCGCGTTCATGCACGCCTGAGCCACAGCGGCCGGACGCTTTCGGGAATAGAAAAAATGCCTGCCTTCAAATCGGATTTCCTGCGCACGATGAGCGAGCGCGGTTTCATCCACCAGACTTCGGATGATGCCGGTCTCGACAATATCTTCGCCAAGGAGACGGTGACAGCCTATATCGGCTTCGACGCGACCGCCAAGAGCCTGCACGCCGGCTCGCTGATCCAGATCATGATGCTGCACTGGCTGCAGCAGAC
>NZ_RZQE01000386.1:0-5810 GCF_004022955.1 Mesorhizobium sp. M7A.F.Ca.US.002.01.1.1
GCTTGAACGGATCGATTACGGTGCCGGCCACCATCGAGGCGAGAAACTGCGGCGCCGGCGGGATTTTTGCCACCGTCGCCACAAGCCTGTCGCGGATGAAGGGCAGCGCCACCGAATCCGACTGGTAGAACGGCGTGAACGCCAGCGACAGCGCCTGGAAGATGCGGACATGCCAGCGCCGCGCCCTCGCATAGGCTTCAAGTGCCGCTTCGATACTGTCCGTCCGCGCCAGCGCATGGCTGAGCGCCGCGGCATCGAGCAGCGCCATGTTGGCCCCTTGCCCGAGCTGCGGGCTGGTCGAGTGCGCCGCGTCGCCGATGATGGCCAGCCGCCGCCCAACCGGCCGCTTCATCGTGTGGTGGCCATAGCGCGCCAGCGAGAGCTGGTCGAAACTGTCGATCTGGCTGACATACGCCTCGCTCTGCGGCCACAGCCGGATCACCCTCTCCTTCCAGGCATCCAGGCCCCGGACGCGCACCTCATCGGCGTTCGACGGCTTCAGGCTCCAGAAGAAGGCCGCCATCTTTTCAGCGCCCGGCTGCGGCCGGCCGATCGGCAGCACGCCGATCATCACGCTCGCTCTGTCGTAGCGTTGCAGCAGCGCGCGCTCATCGAAACCGTCGCCGCGCCAGCCAAGCGAGGCCCAGAACGCGCCATAGGTGAGCGGTCGTGGCTCGCCTGCAGCGCTTGCGCCGCGCAGTTTCGAGCGCGAACCGCTGGCGTCGATGACGAGGTCGAACGGCCCCGCCCTTCGTCCGTTGCCGCAGATCAGCGTCGTCCGTTCGCCCGTCTCCAAGGCCTCGACCTCGACGCCGGTTTCGATGGCGATCGCTTCGCGTTGGGCGGCGCGGAAGAGCACGCCGAACAAGGCCGCCCGGTGCACCGCCAGCCCGAAGCGGCCACCGCGCTGCGCATCGTAGCGGACATCGAGCACGGTACGGCCTGTGGTGGCATCGGCGCCATGCAGGCGGTCGATGCGGCTGCCCAGCGCCAGCATGTCGTCAAGCAGGCCAAGATCGGCCAGCACCGTCAGCCCTGTCGGCTGCAGGATCAGCCCGGAGCCGACCGGCTTCGGCTCATCGAAGCGCTCAAAGACCGTGACCTGATGCCCGGCGCGCTTGAGATAGAGCGCCATGGCCAGTCCCGCCGGCCCGGCGCCTGCTATTGCGATGTCGTAGGAAATGCCAATGCCCCCAAAGCCGAACTGGCCGGGACAATCCTTCAGCAGCCCGGCGAAATCAAGCCGCACCCTGGGGCTTTAGCGGTCGTTCAAGCCTGGGCCTTGGCGGCCGTTCAAGCCTGGGACGCATCAAAATCGGCGCGCGCTGCGCGCACCGCATCATGGTTGAGTTCGGCCCACAGAATCAATTGGTGAAAGGCGCCGAACATAGAGCGCCCGAGATCGGTCAGGCTGTATTCGACGCTCGGTGGTTTGGTCGGGAACACCTCACGATGCACATAGCCATCGCGCTGAAGATCGTACAGCGTCTGCGTCAGCATGCGTTGCGAAATGTCGGGCACAAGGCGCCGCAACTCGCCGAAGCGATAGGGTTTTTCAGCCAGCGCCATCATCAGCAGCGATCTCCATTTGCCGCTCACCCCTTGAATGACCTCGCGAACCGGACAATTGGCAATATTGCCGCCGCCTGAGATGGCCTTATAGACCTCCAACTTCGATTTCAGATTGATGACCTTGCCGTCCATGGCTGGTTCCCTGCGTGTGCCTACCTCCCGAAAAACTGCCTTCTTTACGGCACCACGTCAATTCCTATTTTAGTGCTGGTCTCTTTTTGAGACTGCCACTCGAACCGCCTTAGCGGCGCAATGTCAGGACCTTCCATGAGCGAAACCCTTCTCGTCACCGGCGCTTCCGGCCAGCTCGGCCGCGGCGTCATCCAATATCTCCTGGACAAGCACAAAGTTCCACCGGCAAACATCATCGCCGCCACACGCAATCCGGAAAGCGTGGCCGATCTGGCGCTGCGCGGCGTCGTTGTCAGGGCCGCCGACTTCAACGACGCGGCGTCGCTGGAAACCGCATTCAAAGGCGCCGACAAGGTGCTGATCATTTCGACCGGCGATCTCGATCTCAAAAGCGGCAGGCGCCTGAAGCAGCACGAAAATGCCGTCGCCGCGGCCAAAAATGCCGGCATTTCGCATCTGCTCTACACCTCGATGCCCAATCCGGAGCCGGTATCGCCAGTCCTGTTTGCAGATGACCACTACAGCACCGAGCAGGCGATCAAGGCGAGCGGCATCCCCTACACGATCTTCCGCAACGGCTGGTACCAGGAAAACCTGTTCATGGCCCTGCCGCACGCGATCGCCTCGGGAAAATGGTACACGTCGGCCGGCGACGGGCGCATTGCCCACGGTGCGCGCGACGACATGGCAGCGGCGATCGCCGCCAGCCTCGCTGGCGCTTCAAACGAAAGCAAGACCTACACCTTGACCGGTCCGCACGCCTACACCACGGCAGAGATTGCCGCCCTGGTAAGCGAGGTCACCGGCAAGTCGCTCGATGTCCTGCAGGTTCCGGATGAAGCGCTCACCGAAGGGGTAAAGGCATCAGGCGTTCCCGAGGATTTTGCTGAAGTCATCGTGTCCTTCGACGTCAACACGCGCTCCGGCCGCATCGCCATGGTGACCGACGCGATCGAGACGCTTTCCGGCCGCAAGCCAAAAACGCTGAAGCAGTTCCTCGAGGCGAACAAGGCCGCGCTGGCCGGTTGAAGCGGAGTGACATGGACTGTGCCGCAAGACACAGCTCATTCGCCAGGACATATCGAGATTCAGGTCAGGCTGGACCGAGAATGTGGGTTCCGAGAACCGGAACGGAGCGGACACTTGGTCCGTGAGTACCGGAAGCGCAGGAACCTGCCGTTCGCAGGCCGGCCTCACCTGAATATCGGCATGTCCTAGATGGCCACCTGAGTGCCGATCTCCACCACGCGCCCGGTCGGGATCTGGAAATACTCCGTCGCGTCGGCCGCCGTGCGCGCCAGGCCGATGAACAGCCGGTCCTGCCACACCGGCATGCCGGAATTGGGCGAGGCCTTGAGCGAACGCCGCGACAGGAAGAACGAAGTCGTCATGATGTCGAATTTCCAGCCCTGCTTGCGGCAGATCGCCAGCGCGCGCGGGATGTTGGGCTGCTCCATGTAGCCGAAGGTCAGAGTCACGCGCATGAACAGCTCGTTGACCGTCTCCATCTTGACCCGGTCGCTGTCGGGCACCACCGGCTGCGGCGCGGTCACCACTGAAAGGATGACGTTCTGCTCATGCAGCACCTTGTAGTGCTTCAGGCTGTGCATCAGTGCGGTTGGCGCGCTGAGCGGATCGCTGGTCAGGAACACGGCGGTGCCTGACACCAGCTGCGGCTTCTTCTTCAACAGATTGCCGGCGAGGAAATCGAGCGGGATCTCGTTGCGGCGGGTCTTGTCGAACAGATAGCGGCTGCCGCGCACCCAGGTCCACATGGCCAGCACAATGGTGAAGGCAACGGCCAGCGATGCCCAGCCGCCCTCAAACACCTTGACGATGTTGGAGGCAAAGAAACCGACGTCGATGAAGCCGAACAGCGCCGTCAGCGAGACCGCCAGCCACAGCTTCCATTTCCAGATCCGCGTCATGACCACAAACAACAGCACCGTGGTCACCAGCATGTTGCCGGTCACCGAGATGCCGTAGGCCGATGCCAGCCTGCTGGACTCGCCGAAGCCCACCACCAGCATCATCACCACCAGCGCCAGCAGCAGGTTGACGCGCGGCATGTAGATCTGGCCGGACTGTTTCTCCGACGTATGCAGAATTTCCAGGCGCGGCAGCATATTGAGCTGCACCGCCTGCCTGGTCAACGAGAAGGCGCCCGAGATCACCGCCTGGCTGGCGATGACCGTGGCGGCGGTCGCCAGCACGACCATCGGGATCAGCGTCCAGCCTTCATTCATTTCGAAGAACGGATGGCCGACGACGCCGTTCTTGGCCAGCACGAAAGCGCCCTGCCCGGCATAATTGAGCAGCAGGCACGGAAACACGACCCACAGCCAGGCGAGCACGATCGGCTTGCGGCCGAAATGGCCGAGATCCGCATAGAGCGCCTCGGCGCCGGTCACGGCGAGGAAGATGGCGCCGATGGTGACGAAAGCGACATCGGGCGAATTGATCAGGAATGCGACGATGTAGTGCGGGCTGATCGCCCACAGGATTTCCGGATCGGCGATGATGTGGTTGAGGCCGGAAAGGCCGATCGCCAGGAACCACACCGCCGTCACGGGACCGAACACCAATCCCACGCCGCCCGTGCCGAAACGTTGCACCGCGAACACCATGGCGAGAATGACCAGTGTCAGCGGCACGACATAAGGCTGGAAGGTCGGCGTGACGACGTTCATGCCTTCGACCGCCGACAGCACCGAAATCGCCGGCGTGATGACGGCGTCGCCGAAGAAAAGCGACGCCCCGACGATGCCGATGCCGAGCATCAGCGCCGAGCGCTTGGGGAAACTGCCGCGCGCCAGCGCCATCAGCGACAGCACGCCGCCCTCGCCGCGGTTGTTCGCCCGCAGCACGAACATGATGTATTTGATGGTGACGATGATGGTCAGCGACCAGATGATCAGCGACAAAACGCCCAGGATGTCACCGCGGTCGGCCACCTGTCCGCCGGAAGATGCCACCAGCGCCTCGCGAAAGGCGTAGATCGGACTGGTGCCGATATCCCCATAGACGACACCGAGCGCGCCCAGCATCAGAACCTTGGTGCTGTGCTGTTCGACTTCCGAATGGCTCGATTGTTCGACGGGTTCTGCCTCACTACCAGTATTGGTAAGGGCCATGGACGACACTCCGATAAGCGCGCGGTGCTCTACGCTTGCTGCGATGCAATATCAAGTGCCGTCGCGTAATGGCTGCCATGCCTGCCATGCGAGGCTGCCCATCGCTACCATCCGCAGGCCTTGAGGAACCGACCCACCGTACCGGCCATGCCATACTCCAACGCGTCGGCTGTCAACCCATGTCCGATCGACACTTCGGCCAATGCCGGAATGCGCTTGACCAGCGCCGGCAGGTTGCCGACCACCAGATCGTGCCCGGCATTGACCTGCAGCCCGGCGGCAAGCGCGGCGTCAGCGGTTTTTCCCAGCCTTTCCAGCTCTTTGGCGGCTTTGGCGGAATCTGTGTGATAGCTGCCATATGGACCTGTATAGAGCTCGATGCGGTCGGCGCCGGTGTCGCGCGCGGCCGCCACCCAATCGGGATCCGGATCGGAAAACAGCGACACGCGAAAGCCCCCCTTCTTCAGGCGCTTGACGATCGGTGTGAGGAACGCGGCCTGGGTAGCGAAGTTCCAGCCATGGTCCGATGTCGCCTGAGCCGGATCGTCCGGCACCAAAGTCACCTGTTCGGGCTGATGCTTTTCCACAAGCAACAGGAAATCCTCGGTCGGATAGCCCTCGATGTTGAATTCCGCGCCCGGAAACTCGTCGTCGATCAGCGACCGGATCTCAGGCACATCGGAGTGTCTTGTATGCCGTTCGTCGGGGCGTGGATGCACCGTCAGCCCATGCGCTCCGGCCGCCAGCGCGATGCGGCCGATGCCGGTGACGCTGGGCCACGGCAGGTCGCGCCGGTTGCGCAGCATGGCGATGGCATTGAGGTTGACGGAGAGCTTTGCAGGCATGCGGGTGGCCTCGGAAATCGTTAGACGCGCCCACCTATAATGCCTTTGACGGGAACAGTAATGCCTTTGGTGGGAACAGACTGGGGGTTTCGGGTGTTCCAAGCCTGATGAACCAGCGGGGAAAGGT
>NZ_RZQE01000387.1:0-5803 GCF_004022955.1 Mesorhizobium sp. M7A.F.Ca.US.002.01.1.1
GGCATGCTCGACGGGATCGGCGGCCATGAATGACTGTTCCGCCGCCGAATGGTCGTCGAGCATCAGCTCGTCTTCAAGCGACATTGCCACCGCATCGTCGAACTCGTCATCGGAGGCAACCGGCTCGACAGAAGCGGGCGTATCGGCAACGCTGTACAGGGCCTCTTCGGCTTCCTCATCGATCCGAAGGTCCTGGTCGAGCGAGGCGGCAAGCTCGTCCGCCATCGACTGATCGTCCTCGAAGGGGGACACGTCCTCGAGCGAACCGGCGACGGCATCGCCAATGTCGGACGCGAAAGCGGGCTCGACGGACGGCACGGCTTCAGCGGCGACCGCATGGCTGGCGCCGGCGACGTGGTCGTCGATCTCAGCCATGTCCAGTTCGAAATCGTCGTCGAGCGACACCGAAAGCTCGTCGTCCATCGCGCTGGCGTCAGCCGCTTCGAATGCCGGCTCATGCACGAAAGTCGGCTCATAAGCCTGGACAACCGGAGCGGCGTCGCTGTCGTCAGCGCCGAACTCGCCCATCATTTCTTTCTCGAGATCGATATCGAAATCGCCCTCTTCGAGCCCGCGATCGGCGGCTGGGGCCTGCGGCTGGGCGGGCGATTGCGGCCTGACCGGCTGGCGCGGGTCGAATCCCATGATCCTGGTCAGTTCCGCGAACGGATCATCCTCAGCGATGTCGTTGTTGTCGGCTACTCTCAGCTGGGTTCTGTCTGCCATTATTGTTCCCGAACTCGCACTCATTCGGACGCCATGGACGTCGCGTAGGGTTGGCCCTTACCAGCGCAATGTGGGCAAAAGGTGACAGGTTATTTAGTCAAACCTAACGCATTTCAGTGGGCGCGGCGGCCCCGATCAACGTCAGGCCGGACGTCAAAACGTCCGAAACAGCCTGCACCAGCCCTAGTCTGGCATGCGTCAATTGTCGGTCGTTAACCTTAACAAAACGTAAGTCCGGATTATCCGTGCCACGGTTCCAGTGCCCGTGGAAGCTGGAAGCCAGATCATAGAGGTAAAATGCCAGCCGATGCGGCTCGAGCGCAAGGGCGGCGGACTCGATCAGCCGCGGGTATTCGGCAAGCTTGCGGATCAGGCCGATCTCGCCCTCGTCGGTCAGCAATGCCGCGGCCGACGCCAGGCTGTTGCGGTCGAAATTGGCTTCGCCCAGTTGCTCGCTCGCCTGCCGGAACACCGAATGACAGCGCGCCGAGGCGTACTGGACATAGAACACCGGATTGTCCTTGGACTGCTCGGTCACCTTGGCGAAATCGAAATCCAGCGGCGCATCGTTCTTGCGATAGAGCATCATGAAGCGGATCGCGTCGCGGCCCACCTCCTCCACCACTTCGCGCAGCGTCACGAAATCGCCAGACCGCTTCGACATGCGCACCGGTTCGCCCTCGCGAAACAGCTTGACCAGATTGCACAGCAGCACGGTGAGCTTGACCTCTTCGCCGGCAATCGCCCGCGCCAGAGCCTCCAGCCGCTTGACGTAGCCGCCATGGTCGGCGCCGAGCACATAGATCAGGTCGACGAAGCCGCGATCGACCTTGTCCTTGAGATAGGCAACGTCGGCGGCGAAATAGGTGAATGAGCCGTCCGACTTGACCAGCGCCCGGTCCATGTCGTCGCCGACCGCGGTCGAGCGGAACAGCGTCTGCTCGCGGTCCTCCCAATCGTCGGGTTTCTCGCCCTTGGGCGGCGGCAGCTTGCCCTTGTAGATATGGCCCTTCAGCGTCAGATCGTTGATCGCGGAGCGGATCTTCCTGGCATTGTCGGCGTGCAGCGTGCGCTCGGAGAAGAACACGTCGTGATGCACGTTGAGCATCGCCAGGTCCTCGCGGATCATCGCCATCATCGCATCGATGGTGCGATCCTTGACGATGGCGAGCGCCTCGTCATCGGGCATCTGCAGCAGCGAGCGGCCGAATTCCGCGACCAGCGCCTGACCAACTGGCACCAGGTAATCGCCCGGATAAAGCCCGGCCGGAATCTCGCCGATGTCGTCACCCAGCGCTTCGCGGTAACGCAGGAATGCGGAACGGCCGAGCACGTCGATCTGCGAGCCGGCGTCGTTGATGACGTATTCCTTGGTCACGTCGTAACCGGCGAAGGCCATCAGATTGGCAAGTGCATCGCCGACGACAGCACCCCGGCAATGGCCGACATGCATCGGTCCGGTCGGATTGGCCGAGACATATTCGACATTGGTCTTCCTGCCGCCGCCAACCATCGAGCGGCCATAGTTGCGGCCCTCGCCGAGCAGTGCGGTCAGATGTGTCTGCCAGAAGCCGTCCTTCAGCCTGAGATTGACGAAACCGGGGCCGGCCACCTCTGTTGCCGCGACATCCTTGTCGTCGCGCAGCGCCTGCGCCAGTCTTTCGGCCAGCGCGCGCGGGTTCTGGCCGGTCGGCTTGGCCAGCACCATTGCCGCATTGGTCGCCAGGTCGCCATGGCTGGCGTCGCGCGGCGGCTCAACGGCAATGCGCGACAGGTCAGGCGAAATGCCGTCTTTGTCTTTCAGATCAAGCGCTTCGACGGCTTTTATGATTCGCGCGGTGAAATCGGCGAAGATGTTCATTTGTGTGACTCTGGGGTCTGGCTCTGGCGGCTTTGCAGCGAATCCGGCTCGTTGGCCGGCAAAATCGAGCCCGCCCTAGCCCAATTCAGGCGTATGGTCAAACAAACGCCGGTGTTCCTTGAGCGCGTAGGTGTCGGTCATACCCGCCAGGAAGTCGGCGACGCTGCGCGCCTTGATGCGATCATCGGCCCGATCCAGCCCCTCGCGCCAGCCATCCGGCATGGCGCGCGGATCGGCGAAATAGGCGTCGAACAGATCCTTGACGATCTGCTCGGCATCCGCGCGCACCCTCATAACCTCCGCGTGCCGGTAGAGGTGCTTGTACAGAAAGGCCTTCAGTTCCTTCTCCAGGGCAGCCATTTCGGCCGAGAAAACCACCATCGTCTCGCCAGCTGCCCTCACTGCATCGGCGCTCCGCGGCCTGATGCGATCGAGATTGGCGGTCGTCGACCTGATCACGTCCTCGACCATGGCCGTTATCTGCCGCCGCATCAGTTCGTGGCCGGTGCGCACGGCATCGAGGGAGGGATAGCGTTCGCGCACGCCTTTCAGGATCGTTCCCGGCAGCGAAACCGTCTCCAGCATGTCCAGCGTCAAGAGTCCTGCCCTCAACCCGTCGTCGATGTCATGCGTGTTGTAGGCGATATCGTCGGCGATCGCCGCGCATTGCGCCTCGATGCCGGCGAACCGGTCGAGTTCGAGATCGTGCAGTTGCGAATAATCACGGATCGCCTGTGGCACCGGCCCTTTCAGACCCTTGCCGTTGGCATCCGTCAGCGGCCCATTGTGCTTGACCAGGCCTTCCAGCGTTTCCCAGGTCAGGTTGAGCCCGTCGAATTCGGCGTAGCGCGCCTCCAGCCTTGTCACGATGCGCAGCGATTGGGCGTTGTGGTCGAAGCCGCCCCAGGCGGCCATCTTCTCGTTGAGCGCGTCCTCGCCGGTGTGGCCGAAGGGCGTGTGGCCGAAATCATGCACCAGCGCCACCGCCTCGGCCAGATCCTCGTCGCCGCGCAGCGCCCGTGCCAGGGCGCGCGCTATCTGCGCCACTTCGATCGAATGGGTCAGCCGGGTGCGATAGTGGTCGCCTTCATGGGCGATGAAGACCTGCGTCTTGTGCTTCAGCCGCCGGAAGGCCGTCGAATGGATGATGCGGTCACGGTCCCGCTGGAATGGCGTGCGGGTCGGGCTCTCCACCTCGTCGAACAGCCGCCCGCGCGAGTTTGCCGGATCGCAGGCATAGGCGGCGCGTGGCCGATAGCCGAATCCGATGTCGCCCAACTCACTGGTCATGGCTGATGCTGCCGCGTTTGACTTAGCCAGGTTGACTTGGCCCCTCGCGCTTCATACCTATCATGTGAAACCGAAAGCAAGGTGACGCCCATGGGCGCTGATGCCAAGACTGCCATGAAAGTCGATATGACCGAGGCCGCCGCCAAGCGGATCGCCAGGATTGTCTCGAACGAAGCCGGCAAGACGGCGCTGCGCGTTTCGGTCGAAGGCGGCGGCTGCTCGGGCTTCTCCTACAAGTTCGATCTGGTCGATACGCGCAACGACGACGACGTCGCCATCGAGAAGGACGGCGCCACCGTGCTGATCGACGATTTGTCGCTGGTCTATATGGGCGGATCTGTGATCGATTTCGTCGACGATCTGATGGGCCAGTCGTTCCAGATCCGCAATCCGAACGCCGTCGCCTCCTGCGGCTGCGGCACGAGTTTCTCCATATAGAATGCCTGCCATCGGTGCGGTCCGTCAGATCGCGCTGTCGGCTGGCCGTGACCTCGACGTGACGCTGGCTTTCTGGCGCGACGTGCTCGGCATGGCCGTCCATGCACGCTTCGATCCGCCGGGCATCGCCTTCATCATGGCCGGAGAAATCAGGCTGCTGTTCACCGACGGCGTACCGGCCGGAACCGTCTATCTCGACATATCGGGCCTTGATCAGTTCCATGCCTCGGCTGCTGCCGCCGGCGTGCCCTTCACCGCGCCGCCAACGCTTGTCCATCGCGACACGGACGGCCAGTTCGGTCCAGCGGGGGAAAGCGAATGGATGGCCTTCCTAAAGGACCCGGCTGGCAATACGATCGGCCTCGTCGAACGCCATCCGCCGCAAGAGCCCAACTGAACAGCATCGAGACCGCCATGAAAATCGTCACCTGGAACATCAACGGTGTCCGCGCCCGCATCGGCAACCTGACCCATTGGCTGACCGAGAGCGCACCCGACATCGTCTGCCTGCAGGAGATCAAGACGGTCGACGAGCAGTTCCCGCGCGCCGAGATCGAGGCGCTTGGCTACAATGTCGAAACCCATGGCCAAAAGGGTTTCAACGGCGTCGCGCTGTTGTCGAAGCTGCGCTTCGACGAGGTGATCAGGGGCCTGCCCGGCGACGATGCCGATGAACAGGCGCGTTTCATCGAAGGCGTTTTCTCAACCGACAAGGGCGCCTTGCGCGTTGCCTCGCTCTATCTGCCGAACGGCAATCCGATCGATGACGAGAAGAAGTTTCCTTACAAGCTGTCCTGGATGGCGCGGCTTGAGCGCTGGGCCGAAGAACGGCTGAGACTTGAGGAGGCTCTGGTGCTCGCCGGCGACTACAACGTCATTCCCGAGCCGATCGACGCGCGGTTTCCGGAGAACTGGCTGGGCGACGCCCTGTTCCAGCCGCAGACGCGACAGGCCTTCCGTCGGCTGCTCAATCTTGGTTTCACCGAGGCGGTGCGCGCGGTCACCGACGCGCGCGACACCTATACGTTCTGGGACTATCAGGCCGGCGCCTGGCAGAAGAACAACGGCATCCGTATCGACCACCTGCTTTTGTCGCCGGAAGCCGCCAACCGATTCTCATCGGCCTCTATCGAAAAGCATGTGCGCGCTTGGGAAAAACCGTCCGACCATGTCCCGGTGGCGATCGATCTCGCGCTTCAGCCGGCTTGAGAGAACCTCGCCGGGCCCGTCTGCGCTGAACCCTCATATCGCCACATTTCGCGCCGTTCATTGCAGACCAGCATGGCGGCTGGGGTTCCATGAGCACACGATTTCATCTTTGTCCCATTGGCCTGGCATTTGCCATGGCCGTTCCTGGTACGGCATTTGCCGACCAGGAATGCCTGGCCAATGGAAAATCCTACCAGATCGGTCAGGTCGCCTGCCTGACGGTGGCCGAGCAGAGCCATCTGGCCCGCTGCGATATGGTGCTCAACAACACCTCGTGGA
>NZ_RZQE01000388.1:0-5798 GCF_004022955.1 Mesorhizobium sp. M7A.F.Ca.US.002.01.1.1
GCGGCGAGAAACGCAACTTGCCGATCTGGGCGATGGTCGCGGCGTCGCGCTCGCGCAGGCTTGGATTGCTCACGGCACGGTTTCTGTCTCGAGTGCCGGCAGTGCCGCCGCCAGCCGGTCCGCCCATTCCTCGATGCCGGACCGTGTCGACAAAAGATCCTGCCGGATCTCGACGAGGACGGCGGCGATGCCGCGATCGTCGCCATGAATGGGCACGGCGTAGTCGGCGTCGCGGCTGATCACATAGGGCACGTTGGCCGCGACATTGAGCGCCGCATCGGTGCGCAGGCCCGAAAGGATCGCTTCGGCGAGACCTCTTGCTTGGTCATGCAGCACGCCGGCATGCCAGGGCCTGCTGACGCCGAGGAAGACCGGCGTGAAAGAATGGATCGTCACGATCCGCGTCTGCCGGCCTGCTTGTGCCCGGCGGTCGAGATAAGCGGTCACCCGGTCATGGAACGGCGAAAAGATGATCTCGGCGCGCCGGGTCCGCTCCGCCGCATCGATGCCGACATTCCCGGGAATGTCGGTGTCTTCCGACAGTACCGGAATGCTGCCTGGCGTGCCCAGTGGCCGGTTGAGGTCGATCAGCAGCCGCGAATAGCCGCTGAGGAAGGCCGGAGCATCGAGCTTCGACGACAGCAGGCGGGTCACTTCGGCGGCGCCGATATCCCAGGCGATGTGGCGCTGCAGATGGTGGGCATCGAGGCCAAGCTGTCGATACTCGACCGGCATGTGGTTGGACGCATGCTCGCACAACAGCACGATATCGGAACGGCCGTGCTCGTTGAGGGCCTCGACGGCCTCGGGCCAATCTTTTTTTGTCACTGCGGTCATCAATAGAGCGCCCGGTAGAGATCGCAGATGGAGGCCGGATCGAGACCGGCAAGACGCTCGGCTTCATGTCGCTTGAGGCCGACGAAGGTTTCGATGAAGACGGGCGCGAACCATCCCGTCACGGTGCCGTCGGCCAGCAGCGCGTCCAGTGCCGCGGGCAGGGTTTCGGGCAGGCGCACCAGACCAAGACTTGCCCGCTCCGCCTCGCTCATCAGTGTCGGGTCGCCGGTGACCAAAGGTGGCGACGGCAGGCCCGCCTTCAGCCCTTCCAGCCCGGCGCGGATGATCGCCGCCAGCGACAGATAGGGATTGCCGGTGGCGTCGGCGGCCCGGTATTCGATGTTGTATTGCCGCGCCGGATCCCGTCCGCCGATCGTCACCGTCGGGCAGATGCGCAGCGACGCCTCGCGGTCGCGGTCGGCAAGCCAGGTGTAGGAAGAACTCCAGCTGTGCGGCTTCAGCCGGTAGAAGGACGACACGCTCGACGCCGTCATGGCGGTCATCCCAGGCAGATGGCGCAGCACGCCGGCACAGAAGGCGCCCGCTTTGGCGGAAAGGCCGCCCGCCAGTGCCGGATCGTAAGTCATCGGCTTGCCGGCCTCGTCGACGAAGCTGAAATGGATGTGGACGCCGTTGCCAACGGCGGTTGGCGCTGTCTTGGGGGCGAAGCTCGCACGCCAGCCGGCATTGCGCGCCAACTCGCGCGTGATTTCGCGGATGGCGACGGCGCGGTCGGCCGCCGTCAGCGCGTCCGCCGGCTCGTGCGTCACCTCGAACTGCTCGTCGCCGAATTCGGCGATGACCACCTCGGGCACGACGCCGGCTTCCTCGAGCGCGGCCATCAGATTCGGCGCGAAAGGATCGGCGCGGCGCAGTGCGGCGAAAGACATTGAATGCGCCTGTGCGAAGCCGCCGTCGGCGACGTTGAATTCATGCTCGAAGGCGGCGATGACCGACAGGCCGGTTGCGGCTTTCAAATCGGCCAGCGCGTCTTTGAGCATCGTGCGGGTGCAGCCGAGCCATGGGCTGCCGTCGAGCTCGACGATGTCGCCGGCGACCATATCGAATGGCGTTGCCGATCCGGTGCGTGTCGTGCGAAAGCGCGCTTCGAGATCGGGGATCAGCCGCAGGTCGCCCGACGAGCCCCAGGGGTTGGGATCGACGATCGAGTTGAACGGTGTCAGCGACAGATTGGCCTGCAGCCAACCGACGCCGGTCGTGGCGGTCTTCTGCAACTTGCTTTCGGCAACGAAACGGCCCCGCGTGACGGCGGAGAGATCCGTGGTGACGACGGCAACCAGAGGCTCGACAGTCGACGTCATGCCGGTTTTCCCAAAGCGTTGAAGCGGTCGACGACCGTGTCGGTGTCGGCCACCCAGCAGTAGCCGCCGAAGGCCTTGAGCGCGATGTCGTGGCGTTCCTGGGTGATGGTGGCGCAGGCATCCGATACGCAGGTGACAAGATAGCCGCGGTCGGCGCCGTCGCGCACCGCCATGTCGACGCATTGATCGGTCAGCACGCCGACCACGACGAGATAGCGGATGCCGAGGTTCTTGAGGAGATAGTCGACATTGGTCGAATTGAAGATGCCCGACGACGTCTTCGGCAGCATGATCTCGTCGCCAACCGGCGCCAGCGATGCCACCGGCAGTCCTTCGGGGAGACTGGGCGCAACATGGATCGGTGTCAGCTTGTGGTCGAGCGAGCGCTCACGGCCGTCTTCGGTCAGGCTCTGAATGATGGTGTGCAGCACCTCGACGCCATTGGCCCGCGCCGCCGCCAGCAGGCGCTCCTGGTTGGGGATCGTCTGCGAGGATGTCTGCCGGTAAAAATAATGATCGGGGCCACGTTCCGGATGCGACGGATCGGCGCCCGGCTCCAGCCAGATGCGCTGCATGTCGACGAGCAGCAGTGCCGTTTCGCCGGCACGGAAGGCTTCGTCTCGTTTGGGTAGGGCCTGGGTCATGCTTTGTCGTCCTGCTTTGCTGATTTGGGTCCCGGTGTCTTGCGGGGGCCGGGTGTCTTGCGCGCGCCGTTCTCTTGCGGTTCGCTGTCGAGCGTCACGGCATTGGCATGCCGCACCTTTTCGAGTCGCTCGATGCGGGCGCGGGCCTCGTCGCCCAGCGTCGAAACGATATGGGCGACCAACGCTTCCATCTGTGCGATCGCCGGCGCCAGCGTGTCGTAAGGTGAGGCGACTTCGAGCGGGCTGACGATGGTGACTTCGGCGAGATCTGATATCGGCGACAGCCATTGGTCGGTGAACAGGACTATGCGCAGATCGAGCGCCGCCGCCTGTTTTGCATAGGCCATCACATCGAGTTGGTAGCGGCGGTAGTCGAAGACGACGAGCACGTCGCGCCGGCCGAGGTCGGCCAGCGTGTCGAAGATCTGCGGAGAGAGCACGCCGAGATCGCGAACCCCGGAGCGGAACTGCACGAGATAGCCGGCCAGCATGCCGGCGATGTGGCGGCTGAACCGGCCGCCAACCAGCACGACCTCGCCCTTGGCCTCCATCAGCAAGCGGGCCGCCCGCTCGTAAGTCTGGACGGGTGTCGCGGCGGTGGCTTTCTGCAAGGCCGTGGTGACGCTATCGAGATAGGCCAGCACGGCGCTGTCGTTGGAACCGCTCTGCCGCTTGGCCTCCATCATCAGCAGCGGCGAGTGCAGTCTTGCCTCGACTTCGGCCAGAAGCCTCGCCTGGAAATCCGGAAACCCTTCATAGCCGAGCTTCATCACCAGCCGCACCACGGTTGGATCGCTGACGCCAGCGCGCCGGGCGAGCGATGAGGCGGTACCGAGGCCGGAGGTCGGATAGTCCGTCAACAGCAGTCGGACGATCTTCTCCTCCGACGGCGTCAGCGCAAGATCCCCGCGCATCAGAACATCGCGTATCGCCATGGGCCTCCCCGGAATCCGTGTTCTCTTGTTTTGTCGAGTTTATTACAGAGATTTAAATCTCGGTCAACAATGAAGAGATGTTGACATTGCGCGATCGCTGGCCCTACCTTGTCGAAAAGCAGCCAAGAGACTGTGGGGAACAGCCATGCGAAATGGAAGCGACGTCATCGTCGTCGGTGCCGGTATTGTCGGATCGAGCGCGGCCTATGATCTGGCCAAAGCCGGTGTGAAGGTCACGCTGGTCGAGCAGACCCATCCCGCCGGCGGCCCGTCGGGCAGATCGTCGGCGCTGCTGCACGCCTTCTACCTGATGCCGGAATTGTCGCAGCTATCCATCCGTGGCCGAGAGATCCTGGTGTCGCTGCCCGAAATCGCTGGCGAAGGATCCTTTGTCACCGAAATCGGCATGATGTGGGTCTGCGGCAACGACAACAAGGCGAGCTGGACGTCGGCAGCCGAACGCATCCGCGGCGAGGGCGCGCGCATCGAGACATTGTCGCCGCAGGCCTTTGCCGATGCCGCACCGGGCTTTGCCCTGGACAATGTCGCGCTGGCGCTGTGGGAACCCGAGTATGGCTATGCCGATGCCTTCGGCGCCACCAATGCTATTGCCCGTGCCGCCCGCGCCAGTGGTGCCAGGATCATGCAGAACACGTTGGTCGAGAGCCTCCAGCGGCAGGGCGACCGCATCACGGGTGTCATCTTGACCGATGGAACGATGCTGGAGGCCGATACCGTCGTCCTGGCCGCCGGGCCGTGGACGCGCCGGCTGCTGGCGACGGTCGGCCTCGATCTGCCGCTGCATGTCGAGCGCCATCCGATGGCCGTGCTCGACGCTGCCGGCAAGGCAAGGCAGGTCATGCCGTTCGCCTGGTGCGACGACATTTCCTGCAACTATGCGCGGCCAGACAATGACGGCGTCATCCTCGCCGGGACCTGGGCCGGCGGCGGCACCGGCCTGCGCCACGAACATGCAGGCCGTCCACGCTTCGTCGAAAATCCCGATGATTACATGGAAGGTGTCGAGGAGCAGGAATCGGTCGAGATCCTGGAGACCTTCGCCAGCCGCGTGCCGGCCATGGCCGAGCTTGGCATCCGGCCGGGCTGTGCCGGTCTCTACGACATGAGCCCCGACGATCTGCCGGTCATCGGCGCCATGCCTGATGTCGAAGGGCTGGTCGTTTCGGCGGGGTCTTCCGGCCACGGCTTCAAGACCGGGCCGGCAGTCGGCGAGGCGGTGGCCAGGCTGGTCACCGAAGGCGCGCAACCGATCCTGGCCCCGTTTTCACCCGATCGCTTCAGGGCCGCGTGATGGCGTCGGTGACGACGAGCGAGAGCAAGAGTTCCGGCTTCATGCCGGCCGCGTTCCGCAACGCCACGGCCGATGCCCTGTGCATGGTCGCGGTGCTGTTGCTGGTGGCGCTTGCCGCCTTCATCTTCGGCGGCGCCGCCATGCAGCGCGTCGTCACCTATGCTGCGATCATGCTGACGGCGGTGCTTGGCCTGCAGATCTTCTCCGGCAACAGCGGCATCGTCTCGTTCGGCCAGGCGGCCTTTGTCGGCCTCGGCGCCTACGCCACTGGTATTCTCACCATGCCCGCTGCATTGCAGCGAACGGCACTGCGCGACCTGCCGCAGTTCCTCGCCGGCCACCAACTCTCCTTCTTCGCGGCGCTGGCCGTTGTCCTGGTTTTGGCTGTCGTCATCGGCCTGTTGACCGGCACGCCACTGCTCAGGCTTTCCGGGTCGAGCGCCTCGATCGCCACGCTTGCCATGCTGATCATCGTCTACACGCTGCTGGTCGCCGGGCGCGAGATCACCCGTGGCAGCCAGCCTTTCTACGGCGTGCCGCGCGAGGTCGGGCTGTGGACGGCCGCGGCCATCGCTTCGGTGGCGCTGGTGGCAGCGAGGCTGTTTCGCGAAACGTCCTTCGGCCTAGCCACACGCGCTGCCGCCAATGACGAGCGCGGTGCCGCCGCCGTCGGCGTCGACCAGCGGACGGCGCGGCTGGCCGCCTGGGTGGCGGGTGTCGTCGCCGCCATGGCCGCCGGCGCCATGAT
>NZ_RZQE01000389.1:0-5786 GCF_004022955.1 Mesorhizobium sp. M7A.F.Ca.US.002.01.1.1
CACTTCCCCGCCGATGGAATTCATCAAGACGGCGGGCGAGGCTCCCGTTGGCGTCGACATCGACGTCATCAAGGCGCTGGCCGCGCACTGGAAGGTCGACGCCAATATCACGACGATGGACTTCAGCGGCCTGCTTCCCGGCCTGGAATCGAAGCGCTGCGACATCGTCATCAGCGGCGCTTTGCTGAAACCCGAACGGCTGGAGAAGCTGAGCGGCGTGCCTTATCTGAAGACCGGCGTCGTCATGATCGGCAAGGCCGACGATGCGTCCGCCTACAAGAGCTATGAGGATTTCTCCGGCAAGACCATCTCCGTCCAGTCCGGCACTTCCTATATAGGCCTGCTGGACAAGGTGAACGAGGACCTGGCCAAGGCCGGCCGCGACAAGATCACCATGCAGACCTATCCCAAGCAGACCGATGCGATGCAACAGGTGGTGCTGGGCCGCGCGGTCGCGACGATCAGCCAGGACACCGAATTCGCCTACCGCGACTTGCAGCAGCCCGGTGAGTTGAAGATCGTCTACTCGGCCGGCGCGCAGGATCAGTACGCGGCCTATTTCCGCAAGGATGAGGCTGACGCGGCGGCGGTCGCCGCTACTGTCAAGGAGCTTGCCGCGAACGGCACCATGAAGACCATCGCCGAGACGTGGAAGCTTCCGATGTCGACCATCAGTGGCATCGGTCAGTAACGGCGCGATCGGCAGGGTTCCGTGAGCTTTGACTTTGGCTTGTTCTGGTCGACACTTTTTTCCGGGACGTTCTTCAGGGCGGCGCTGGTAGCGCTCGCCCTGACAATACTCGCGCATGCGGCGGCGATCCTCCTGTCGCTGCCGCTTGCCTTGGCGCTCAACGGGCAAAACAAGGTGCTGCGCTGGGGAGCGACGGCCTATATCGCTGTTTTCCGCGCACTGCCGGCGCTTCTGCTGCTGCTGTTCGTCTGGAACGGCCTGCCGCAAATATGGCCGATCTTCCGCGAGACCTGGTTTTCGCCCTTCATCGCGGCCCTCCTGGCGCTGACGCTGAACGAGGCCGCCTATCAGGTCGAGATCAACAGGGCGGCGCTCAGCGCCGTCGAAGAAGGGCAGTTTCAGGCCGGCGCCGCACTTGGCCTGCGCAAGCCGCAAGTGTTCTTCCTGATCATCGTGCCGCAGGCGCTGCGCATCGCCCTGCCGCCGACCGTCAACGAGTTCATCACGCTGCTCAAGACCACGTCGCTGGCCTCGGTGATCTCATTGACGGAACTGATGGCGGTCACCCAGCAAAGCGTCGCCTCAACGTTCCGCTATGCCGAGTTCTACGCCGTCACCTCCCTCTACTACCTGGCGATGGTCTATGTACTGATGATCCTGCAGAAGCGGATCGAACGGCGCTTCGCCTGGGCCAAGCCCCACGCGGCCGGAAACGATACCGACAAAGTGCCCCATCACGCATGACGGGCACAAAACGGTGGGCCGCAGCGTGCGGCACGCCATTGACATCCATCGACGCGACGGCATGACGCTGCTCCGAAAGGGCGCCAGATGCCTGAGCCGCGCAGCAATTCAGGGGGACGCGTAATGTCAGGGGCTAGTTCAGAACAGATGCCGGAACAGGCTGATGTCGTCATCGTCGGCGGCGGCATTGCCGGATGTTCGGTCGCCTATCACCTCACCAAGCTTGGCATCACCGACGTCGTACTGTGCGAGCGCAAGCAGCTGACATGCGGCACGACATGGCATGCCGCCGGCCTGGTGACGCAGTTGCGGGCGACGCGACAGATGACGGAGCTGGCGAAATACACCGGCGAGCTGTTCGGCCGCCTCGAAGCCGAAACCGGACAGGCCACCGGCTTCATGCAGCGCGGCTCGCTGCGTGTCGCCAACACCGAGGCGCGCTTCGAGGAGCTGGCACGCGGCGCCTCGATGGGGCGCAATTTCGGCCTGCCGGTCGACATGGTCACGCCCGGCGAGATCAAGGAACGCTGGAGCCCGGTCAACATCGACGGCATCGTCGGCGGCTTCTGGTTCCCCAATGATGGACAGGTCAACCCCACCGACGTCACCATGGCCTATGTCAAGGGCGCGCGCACCGGTGGCGCCTGCATTCTCGAAAACACGCCGGTCACGAAAATCCTGGTCGAGAACGGCCGCGTTTGCGGCGTGGTCACCGACAAGGGCGAGATCCGCGCCGACAAGGTGGTGATATGCGGTGGCATGTGGTCGCGCGATCTCGCGGCACAGATCGGCGTGACGCTGCCGCTGCACGCCGCCGAGCATTTCTACATCGTCACCGAGACCATCCCCGGCCTGCCAACCAATTTGCCGGTGCTTTTCCTGGGCGACGAGTGCTCCTACTACAAGGAAGACGCCGGTAAGCTGCTGCTCGGCTGCTTCGAGCCGGTGGCCAAGCCGTGGGGCCATAACGGCATCTCGCCCGATTTCTGCTTCGACAGCCTGCCCGAGGACTTCGAGCATTTCGAACCGATCCTCGAAATGGCAACCAGGCGGGTGCCGCTGCTGGCGGATGTCGGCATCAAACTGTTCTTCAACGGACCGGAAAGCTTTACGCCGGATGACCGCTATCTGCTGGGCGAGACGGCTGAGGTCTCCGGCCTGTTCTGCGCCACCGGCTTCAATTCCGTCGGCATCCTCTCCTCGGGCGGCGTCGGCAAGGCGCTGTCGGAATGGATCCGCGACGGGCGCCCACCGGTCGATCTCGCCGATGTCGACGTGCGCCGCACCATGTCGTTCCAGTCGAACAAGAAATATCTCTACGACCGCACCACCGAAACGCTTGGCCTTTTGTTCGACATGCACTGGCCATACCGCCAGTTCGCCACGGCGCGCCACATCCGCAAGAGCCCGTTCCACGACCGCCTGATGGCGGTGGGTGCCTGCATGACCGAGGCCGCCGCCTACGAACGCCCTGGCTTCTTCGCTTTGCCCGGCATGAAGGCCGAGATCGACTATTCCTACGGCCGCCAGAACTGGTTCGGCGCCTGCGGCGAGGAAAGCCGCAACACGGCTGACAACGTTACGCTGTTCGACCATTCCTGCTTCGTGAAATACTGGATCGAGGGGCGTGACGCCTGCGCGGTGCTCAACCGCATCTGTGCCAACAATGTCGACGTACCCGCCGGCCGCGTCGTCTACACGCAATGGCTGAACGAGCTAGGCGGCATCGAAGCCGATGTCACGGTCACCCGCATCTCCGAAACCGCCTACATGGTCGTGACCATCGCCGTGTCGCAGCGGCGCGACCTGGCCTGGCTCAAGCGCCATATCCCGGCGGACGCGCATGTCTTCGTGCAGGATGTCACCTCCGGCCTGCCCATGCTGGCGCTGATGGGGCCGAAATCGCGCGATCTCCTGCGCGCCGTCTCGCCCGATGACTTCTCGGAGGCGGCGTTTCCCTTCGGCACCAGCCGCGAGATCGACCTTGGCTATGCGCGGGTGCGCGCCAGCCGGCTGACCTTCGTCGGCGAGCTTGGCTGGGAGCTCTACATGCCCGCCGAGTTCGCCGCCCATGTCTTCGACAAGCTGGCCGAGGCGGGCGCCGATTTCGGCCTGCGCCCAGGCGGCTACTTCGCCATCAATTCGCTGCGCATGGAGAAAGGTTACCGCCACTGGGGTCACGACATCGGCGAGGAAGACAGCCCGCTGCAGGCAGGGCTTGGCTTTGCCGTGGCGTTCGACAAGCCAGGCGGCTTCATCGGCCGTGATGCGCTGTTGCTGCAGAAGGAGGCGGGCAAGCCGCGCCGCCGCTTGGTGCAGTTGCGGCTGCAGGCCGAAGATGCGCCTCTCCTCTATCATCACGAACCGATCTGGCGCGGCGGCAAGATCGTCGGTTCGGTCACCTCCGGCGCCTACGGCCACCGCATCGGCGCCTCGCTCGGCATGGGCTATGTCGAATGCGAGGGCGGTGTCGACGATGCCTGGCTGGCAGCCGCCCCTCTGGAGATCGAAATCGCCTGGAAGCGATACAAGGCCATTGCGCAGCTCAAGCCGTGGTACGATCCGAAGGGGGAACGCCTGAGACCGTGACAGAACCTCCTTTTGGATCAGTCGGAGGCCCTAAGTCCCAGCCACGCTGAAGGTCCGCTTCGGCTTCCGCTGACGCCTGAAGCTACCAGTCCGCTTTCGGCCCAGTCGTGACCGAGCATGGGCTGTCTGATTGAGACTTCTGCCTCGGCCAGCTAGCCGCCGGCACAAAATCAGCATCGTCGGCCTATAATGTCATCAAGAGCTTCGATCCTTGAAGCGGTTCCAGAGATGCATGCGGTTCGCGACCTGCACGGCGACCGGATGGAACGGAACCGGTTTCATGTTGGTGACCGGCAAAGGCATCTGCTCGTCCCGGCGCCGGCCTGCCGCCCAGCGGCCGATTTCCTGGCCAAGAGACATTGCCAATGCCACGCCGCGGCCGGAATAGACGCCGCCAAACACGAGGCCGGGTGCCAGGCGATAGAGGCGAGGTCTGCGATCAGGCACCACGGCAAAGGTGCCATGCCAGTATTCCACGATCGGCGGTTCGCCGCCGAATGCGCGAAAAGCCTTGCCCAGCATGCTCGAGACCTTGGCGCGACCGCGGTCGGCCTCGTCAAACCAGAATGTATGCGTGCCGCCGCTCACCAGCCGGCCGTCGACGTCGTAGTGGAAATAGCGGATGTCGTTGCGCATGTCGGACACCGCGGGGTTGCCGACAAGGATCTGGGTGCGCAGGCCTTCCGGCAGTGGGTTTGTCGCGGCCTGGAAGACCTTGAACGGCATCAGTGTCTTCTTCAGCCCAGCCCAGAGGTCGCCGGTAAGCGCATTCGTGGCAAGCACCACTTCTGGCGCCGTGACGCTTCCCGTTGCGGTGAAGACGCGCCAGCCGCCTTCCACCTTCTCGATGCCAGACGCCGCGGCGTTCTCGAAGATGGTCACGCCTTCGCGCTCAAGGGCGCCGGCAAGGCCAATGGTCATGGCGAACGGATTGATGTGGCCGGAATTGTGCACCATCCAGCCGCCGAGATAGGGGCTGCCGATGCGCGCGCTGGCTTCGGCCCGGTCAAGCCAGGAGACATTGGCGCCGAAGGCTTTCCACTCTTCGTAGAACTGGCGCGCGCGGGCAAGCGTGGTGTCGGTGTGAGCGGGCTGGATCCAGCCTTCCTGAACCTGGTGGGCGTCTATGTTGAAGCGCTGCATCAGGCCGAAGGCTACGCCGGCCGCATCCGCAACCATGCGATTGTAGTGCTCACCGATCGTCTTGCCGTAGACCGCCTCGAACTCCGCCGGCGAGGCCTTGGAATGGTGGGAGATGACAAGGCCGTTGTTGCGGCCCGACGCTGCCGATCCGATCTCGTTGCTCTCAAGCAGGATGACATTGACGCCGCTGTCGCGCGCGCCAAGTGCCGCGGCCATGCCGGTGAAGCCGCCGCCGACCACCAGCACGTCCGTCTTCAGGTCGCCTTGCAGCGCCGGTGCGGCCGGGCGCCTGTTCGCGGTCTTGCGCCACAGATGCGGCGTCTTCCAGTCGACCTCAAACATGAAGGACGTCCTCGCTGGCGCCGCCGAGATAGTGTTCCCTCAGGGCCGAATGCGCGGCCATTTCCTGCGCCGGGCCATGCAGCTTCACCTTGCCGGTGTTGAGCAGGTAGGCGTAGTCGCCGCATTCGAGCGCCAGCTGAACGTTCTGCTCGACGAGCAGGATCGAAATGCCGTTGCGCGACAGGTCGAGGATGATGCGGAATATCTGGTGGACGATCTTCGGGGCAAGGCCGAGAGACGGCTCGTCGAGCATCAGAAGCTTCGGCTCGGCCATAAG